>JALHUF010000233.1 GCA_022866195.1 Terriglobia bacterium | reverse complement strand
GTGCCCGTCACGTGGAACAAGTCGAGGCAGCCGTCGTTGTCGAGGTCCGCGAAGCCCACCCCCCAACAGACGTACTCTGTGTTGACGGCCAGGCCAGCGGCGTAGGTCAAATCATCGAAGAAGTCGCCCTTGACATTGCGGAGCAGGAGCGGCGTGTCGTCGCTGAAGTGGGGGAGGAAGAGGTCGAGCCAACCGTCACCATCGTAATCGCCCACGGCCACGCCCATATTGGCTTGCTCCTGGCCGTCGCCGTTGACGGCTGCGCCGGCTTCCATGCCCACTTCGGTAAACGTTCCATCATGGTTGTTGCGGAAGAGTAGGTTGGGAGTGGAATCGCAGGCGACGAACAAGTCCGGCCAGCCGTCGTTGTTGTAATCGAAGGAGACCGCGGTTAGCCCAAAGCGGCCACCAGGCGCCCGGATGCCGGCCCTGGCCGAGACCTCGGTAAACGTCCCATCGCCGTTGTTGTGGTAAAGCGAGCAGAACCCCTTGTTCAGACCCAGCGGGCCGCAGTTCACCGAAACTCCCTTGTACATACAGTAACGGTTGGCGCCGCCAATAGGCGTGGTCGCCAGGTCCAGATCGAGGTAGCGCGAAACAAACAGATCCAGGTTGCCGTCGCGGTCGTAGTCGACGAAGGTGCAGCCGCTGCCGTAGCGCGTGCCGGTCTGTTTCAACCCGGCCTTTTCCGTGACGTCGGTGAAGGTGCCGTCGCCATTGTTGTGGTACAGGATGTTCTGGCCGAAATACGTCAGGAACAAGTCATCGTAACCGTCGTTGTCGTAGTCGCCGATGCAGACACCGTAGCCCCAGCCGGTGTGTTTCAATCCAGCTTTCTCGGTCACATCGGTGAAGGTGCCGTCGCGGTTGTTGTGATAGAGGTGGTTGGTGGGTTCCTGGCCGCGGGGAAAGCCTTCGTGCCGCGTGCCGTTCACGAGGAAGATGTCCAGCCACCCGTCGCGGTCGTAATCGAAGAAGGCAATGCCGGGCCCGTTTGCTTCCACGATATATTTCTTGACGTATTCCTCGCCGTACACCACGGGGGTGGTCAATCCCGCGCGCGGTGCCACGTCTGTAAAGGTTACCGGAAACGGCTTGCCGGAGAACTTCGGGCGGGGCGCAGGGCGGACGCCGCGCGACGCCATCCCTTGGCCGATGAGGCGCCGAGGGCTGGCCAGCAGGAAGGCCGCCGGACCCAGGGATTCCAGAAACCGTCGGCGCGTCAGAGGCATGACAGATTCAGGGGCCACCTCGCGCTCGACTCATGCCCTCGGTGGCGACCAAGGGCCATCATAGCATGTACAGTGGATAAGAGAGCGAGACCGCGTGCGCAGCCTACTCCGGAGGTTCGACGGTCTGGGGTGCGGTCATGCGGCCCTGGATGCCGGCACGAATGGCTTGTCCAGCGCGCAGCAGCTTTTCGTGGGTCTCCCGATAGGCGGCGAGTTCTTTTTTCGCTTCATCTTCCCGGCCCAAGCGGCGATAGGCAAAGGAAAGCTGATAATGCGCCACCGGATTGTCGGGCGCGAGTTTGACCGCGGCCTCGAGCGGCTCGATCGCCTCCGCGGCTTGATTCGCGGAAACCAGCGATTTGCCCAGCCCGATGAGCGCGTCCTCGAATGTCCCGCCGAGTTTGGCTGCGTGCCGGAAGCGCTCGACGGCTTCATCCCACTGCCGGGCTTGCCGCGCCATCTCGGCGAGCTGATATTACGCCACCGCGCTTCCGGGGTCGATGCGTAGTTCCTCTTCAAACTCCCGCCGGGCCTCATCGAGCGTGGTGGGGCCACGTTCGCCGGCGAGCAGCAGGCTCCCCAGCCGATAGTGAATTCCCGGCGCGTTTGGGTTGAGCGTCAGAACCTTGCGGTACTCTTCGATGGCGTCCCCGACTTTCCCTTGGTACTCCATCACCTCGGCGTTGAACTGATGCGCTTGATAGGAGCCGGGCGCGGTGCGTAGCAGCCGCTGCGAGGCGCGTGTGGAGAGTTCTGAATAAACCGTTGCACTCAAGTAGAGCACGTCCGGATCGTCAGGGAAATCGCGGCTGAGCCAGCGGAGGAAATCCACGGCCTTGTCTGGCTGGTTCATTGCCATGGCGCACCGGAGCGCGTCTATTCCCATCACGCGTTTCAACTGCGGGTCTGGGAGGCGGGGGTAGTCCTTCTCCAGATACGGCAGCGCCTCGCCGCACTGGCCGCTTTCCGCTAGGCTCAGCCCCAGGAAGTAGCGGGTGGCCGTCAGGCTGGGCTTTAGTTTCAGCGCCTGGCGGCAGGGCGGAATGGCCTCCCGGAATCGCCCGGCGGAGTAGTAGGCCATGCCGAGGTTGGCGTGGAACTCCGCCACGCCCGGGGCCAGCTTCGTCAGCTTCTCGAATCCCTGTATAGCGCCGGCAGACTCCCCTCGCCGCAAAGCGGCCATGGCGTTTGCGGCAAGCTGCGCCATTTCGGCCTGCTGTGCCGACGGAATGGCCTGACGAGAAGGCCGCTTGACTTCAGGCGTCTGCGCGCGCGCCGGAGTGACTGCCAGAAGCACTGCGCCGATGGCGAGGACACCTTGCGCCCACACGGACACGGTCTTCACATCGCTGAGGATAGCGGGAAACACGAAGGAGGTCAAATTCGCCGTGGTAGCGGCGCTCTATGAGCGCCGGACCCAGACGGCGGTCCCCGACTGCAAATAGGGGGCAGGCGCCGACCGCCGCTACACAACAAAGAAAAACCCTGGTCGTCCGGGAAGGACGACCAGGGTTGTGAAGACAAGCCAAAAGCAGTCAGGTTAGAAGATGAACTTCAAGCCCAACTGAATAATACGCGGATCCCACGCGCCGGTGACCTGGCCGTTGCCGCCGTTGACCCTCTTTGAGTCCCCACTAATGGGATCGGTGAGGATTTGATTGGTGCAACTTCGGCCGAAGGCCTTAGTCCCGTCAGGGTTATCGCTGCCGTCGCAGCCGGCGCTGATATACTTCCACTGCGGATGGTTCCAGGTGTTGAACGTCTCGAAGCGGAATTGCAGTGTGGCGTGTTCACCCTTGAGCCAGGGCAGTTCGAAGTTCTTCAGGATCGCCAAGTCCCAGTTGTTCCGGCCCGGACCGGTCAGGACATTGCGGCCCATCGTGCCGAACATCCCCGGCTGGCCGTCGGCGCGGAGCTGGTCTTCCGTGGTATTGGCGATCGTCGACGGGTCAAACCAAGTGGGGGTAGGTCCATATTCGGGATCGTCGAACACCCCCTTCTGGATCGCGAGTTTCCCGGGCGAGTTGCACTTCACGTTCCCGCCGACGCCCGAGCTCAAGCCCGCGATGCCACAGTTGAAATTCACGGGCTGGCCGGTGAAGAAGCTGGTGATACCACTGATCGTCCAGCCTCCCAGGATGCTCTTGATCGGGCCGCTGGAGTTCTTGAAGAACGGTAGCTCGTAAACGTAGTTCATCACGAGGATTTGGCTGCGGTTCAAGTCAGACTTACTCTTCCACCGGCTCAGGTTCTGGTCGTCGATGCCGTTCGGGCTGCTCTGGTAAGTGCTGGTGGAATCGTCCATGGTCTTGGACCAGGTGTAGGCGGTCTGGAGGGTGAGTCCGTGGCCGAAGACGTGGCGGAAGCTGACCTGTAAAGAGTTGTAGCTGGAGACCGCCGTGTTCTCCTTCATGTAGATATTGCCATAACCCCGATAGGTCCGGAAGAAGTTGGCGTTGCTCGTGGGGTCGTGGTTAATCAAGATGGTCTGGACGTCGCAATTACCCGCGGCGTCGCAGTTGTTCTCGTCAGCGAGAGCGGGAACATTCACCGTTCCGATGCCGATGGGGAGCTGGTTCAGGTCGCGGTTACGAGCCAGGTTCCGGCCCAGAGCCCCAACATAGGAGACGCCCAACACGTTATTGCCCGGGAACTCGTGCTGGATGCCGAAGCTGAACTGCTGGACGTTGCCCCACTTCTGGCGATAGGGGATGGTTGAGACGCCGGCGGGGCCGTAAGCCGAAGCCTGCGTGAGATCGTCGATCGGCTGGATATCGGCGTAGCTCGCCAGGTCATTCAGGTGCGGGGCCAACGACGCCGGCGGGTTACCCTGCACCCCCTCCATCTGGGCCTCGTTGCCGTTACCCATCTCGTAGTAGATGCCGTAGCCGCCGCGGATCACGGTCTTGCCGTCGCCCCTCGGGTCATAGGCAAAGCCGAAGCGTGGCGCGAGCGTCCAGTAGTAAGGAGTCTGGCAGCCCTTGAGGATCGTGCCCGCGCCGCACTGGACCGAGCCGTTGCCATAGGTTGTGAAGTCGTGCAGGTTCGCGTCGTAAATGAGGTTCCCACCGGAATCCAACTGCCTCTCGTACAGAGGGTTGTAGAGACTGGGCATGAAGGCCGAGTCGATAGTCGGGCGCGTGACGTCATGGATGCGGGTGAACAGGTAGTAGCGCGCGCCGATGTTCAACGTCAGCTTGCGGCTTATCTTCCAGTCGTCCTGGATATAGGGCTCGAAAGCGGTCATGCGCCAGTGGCCCTTGGGGTAGCCGCCCACCAGCATGCCGTTCTGCTGGACGGTGCCCTCAACATAGTCCTGGATGCGGCCCAGGAACATGTCCGCCAGGCCGTTTTTCGTGGTGTAGCCGCCCCAATCGTCAATCGACATGACCCCCTGGACCTGGGTACCATATTGCTCGTTCTTCCGGAACTTCTCCAGGAAGAATCCGAACTTCAGGGTGTGGCGGCCCGTTGTCCAGGCCATGTTGTCCTTCCAGGTGATGATGGGGTTCGAGTTGAACCAGGGGTTGTAGACGCTTTGGCCTTCGTAAATGCACATGGGAGTGCCGCCGCAAATGGCGATGTCAGGGAGCGTAAGCCTGCCCTGGTTGGCGGCGAACAGGCTCTGGGTTGTCCAGTCAGTGCCCTTCAGAAAATTACCCCTGACCGACGATGGGCCTGGGGTAGAGTCCAGGAGGATGTGGTCCACCGTGTAGCCCATGACAAACTCGTTTATCAGGTTGGGCTTGAAGGTGTGCGCAATGTTCAGCACCGCGCTCTTGCCCGGCCCTCCGAACGGGGTCTTGACGGTGTCGTAGGCGGACCAATTCCACAGCGAGGGAACTGCCACCGTGTTCCAGGCGTCCTGGGTGAAGCGAACGAAGACGCGTGTCTTCTCCCCGATGTTCTGGTCCACGCGGATTTGTTCCTGCCGCCAATTGGTGGCTGTGCTCGAGGACAGGATCCAGCCGTACGGACCGCTGTTGGGCTTCGGGACATAGGCGTCCAGGAGGATCTTCCCGTTGGTGAAATCCGCCAATGTGTATTCCGGCATCAAGCTAACGTCATTGTACTTGATGCCACCGACCGTGGGCAGTGTGCAGCCCATGTCGGGGTCGTAGTCGGGTTGGAGGGGATCGCATTCGGTGAAGATGCCGTCCCTCATCTTAAGTGTAGGAACGTTATTGCCGATGACTTGGCCTTCCCGGTATTTGCGCCAGTTCTGCGACCAGAAGAAGAAGGTCTTGGTCTTGTCGGTGTTGTAGACGCCCGGGATGTAGAACGGCCCGCCAAAGTTGTAGCCGTAGTCGTTCCACTTGCGCGGTGTCTTGGGAGCATTCCCGCCCGGCGGGTTGATTTGCCGGTTCTGGAACCAGGGGTTGGAATCGAACCTGTTGTTGCGGACGTATTCGAAGACGCTGCCGTGGAAATCCTTGGTGCCCGACTTGGTCGCGACTTCGATGGTGGCGCCCGCGTGCTTGCCCATGTCCGCGCCGTAGTTCGAAGTGGAAATACGGAACTCGGCGATGGTGTCCAAACTCGGATAGGTATTAAAGGTGCCCGCCGAGCCTTCGTCCGTGTTGGGGCCGCCATCGATTTCCCAGTTGTTGTACTGGGTGCGCCCGCCATTGAAGGAAATGTTGTTGTTGCCGTACACGCCCACGTGCGACGTGTCCAGGCCGTTGTCGGGCGCCGCGCCCGGAATCAGCGTGGCCAGCGTGACCCAGTTGCGGCCGTTCAACTGGAGGTTGGCAATCTGGGAGCCTGTCACCACGTCAGAAATCGCTGCCGTCTCGGTCTCCACGCGTGTGATGTTGCCCGTGACGGTTACCTCTTGGGTGACCTGCCCGACTGTCAATTGCAGGTCCACCCGGAGGGTTTGCCCGACGGCCACCGTGATCCCCGAGCGCACCAGCTTCTGAAAGCCGGGAGCTTCGGCGGTGATCACGTAGTCGCCGAGCGGGATTTTCGATGCGTTGTACTCTCCGGCCGCGTTGGCGACCAGGTCACGGGTGAAACCCTTGTCGGTGTTCGCCACCGTGACTTTGGCCCCCGGGATCACAGCTCCCGTGGAGTCCAGTACCGCCCCCACGATCGTCGCCGTGTCCGCAGCCCAAGCGGTGAGAGACACGAAGAAGAGAATCGTGCCAAACAGCAGAATTGCTCTCTTCACAAACGTCCTCCCTCTCGAGATTTTTATTGGCCCGTTAATGGACCAAATTGTCCTGGGTAGGACTACAAGCTTGAGAACAGACTCTGACATAGAGCCTCGGCCTTAGGGTAGCAAAGACGATGCCAAAATGTAACCTTTTTATGGTAGCTAAGTAATTGATAACAATTAGGCTTGTTTAAGCCTGACGGCCATAGATCTCCCAAATACAATAAATGGAATCTCTCCTTACACATCTTAGGATTCTGTCTCTCAGCTAGGTCATATTGTCAGACCCTCATGCCGGGGTCCTGCTGCTTTCGGGCGCACCACAGCAAGGCTTCGCCGTGTGGCGTACGCTGAAACACGGTTCCGAGAAAGTGCTATCATGCAGTCGTGAGTTGCGGAAAAGGGACCAGGCCGGGAGTCGAAGGGCAGGGTGAGTTCGCGCCGACCCTGCGGATTCTCGTCGTCTCACTTGCTCTGGCAGTCGCTCAGGCTATGCCCCTGGCGGGGCAGCAGGGTGCGGTTCAGGAAAACTTCCCACAGCTCGCCCAGCAAGCAGCGGAGGCGCAGCGCCAGGGCCAAGGGGAACAAGCCATCCGGCTCTATTTGAAGGCCCTGCGTATCCGACCCAAGTGGCCGGATGGCTGGCGCAACGTCGGCATGCTTCTCGCGGATCGCAAGGAATACGCGCGCGCCGAGGCTGCCTTCCGCAACCTCGTGGACATCGAGCCGAAGAATGCCGACGGGTGGGCCCTGTTGGGCTTGGTGGAGTACGAACAGGGCCGTTATGATGACGCCTTCGCGCACATTCAACACGGGCGAGCTTTGGGCATGACGAACGCCGACCTCTACAACGTGGCCACCTTCAACGCGGCGCTCATCATGATCCAAAAGGGAGAATTCGAGGTGGCGCAAGAACTCCTGGTTCGGGTGGCGCGTTCGGGAGTGGAGGATAGCGATCTGACAAACGCTTTCGGCCTTGCCGCGCTGCGCATTCGCTCGGGGCTGGACAAGCTGGAGGCCCAGCAGAAGAGCCTTGTGGCCCGGGTCGGCCAGATTGGTTACCAGGCGACGCACTCCCCCGTTCCGGAAACCATCGCTGCCTACCGGAAGCTGCTGGCGGAGGTTCCCCAGGCGCCCGGCTTGCATTACGCCTTTGGCAATTTCCTCATTAACGTGGCCCACTATCAAGAGGGAATTGAGGAGCTGCACAAAGAGCTGGAATTGCGACCCGACGATGTGATGACGCTACTCCAGATCGCCATGACCTACCTGAAAATTAACCAACCAGATAGAGCGCTTCCCTATGCGGAGAAGGCATTGCGTCTCAGTCCCGGTTTCTTTGCTGCCCACTACGCTCTGGGCTGGACGCTCTTCAAGCTCGGCGAAAACGAGCGGGCCATTGCGGAACTCGAGCAGGTGGTGCAACGCGAGCCGAATAGCCCGCAAGCCCACTTTGCCCTTTCCCAGGCGTACCTGCGGGCCCACCGTAAAGCCGACGCGGACCGGGAGCGGGGACTCTTTGCGAAATTGAAACAGAGAGGGCTGGGGCTTGGTGCTCCTCCTGGCGGGCGCGAATACTCCGGCACCCCGGCGGAGAATCTCCCTCTGCGCCCCGAAGAATAGCCTTTGCTCCTGCCAAGACTTTCCGGCTGGAGCGTTGCATGCAGATAGGCGGGTGATTTACCATGAATCTGTCGAACTCCTTGTGGGGGGAAGGTCATTGATGTCTGCGCGGCTCCTCTTGACCCTGTGCCTGCTGCCCGCGCTCGGGCTGGGCGCCGGGCAGGCACAGCCTCAAAATCCCCAAGCTGTGTTCGACCAGGCGCAGCGTGCCTTGCTCGCCGGCGACTACGCGAAGGCTGAACAGGGTTTTCGCACGGTGCTGGAGCTGGACCCCCTTTCCGCCGCCGCGTACAGCAACCTGGGGGTGGTCTACCTGCGCACAGACAGACTGGATTCGGCTATCGAATCCTTCGAGGCCGCGCGCAAACTGGCGCCCGAGGTTGCGGGCATCGACCTCAATCTCGGCTTGGCCTATTACCGCAAACAGGCCTACGAGCAAGCCATCCCTTACTTCGACCGGGTGTTGCAGGCTTACCCGGACCACGAGCAAGCGCGCTTCCTCAAGGGCATGTGCTATTTCGTGCTGAGCGACTATGAGAACACGGTCCGCAGCCTCGAGCCGCTCTACGGGCAGGAGAAGAGCAACCTGGATTTCCTCTTCGTGATCGGTATCTGCTATGGCAAGCTCAAGCGCGAGGCAGACTCGGAGAACGCCTTCCAGCAGTTGATACGCGTGGGGGGCGACACGCCCCACATGCACCTGCTGATGGGCAAGGCTTACCTCGACCTCTACGTGCACCAGAAGGCGAAAGACGAGCTGGAAAAAGCGGTGGCGGGCGACCCGAAGTTACCCTTTGCCCATTTCAATCTCGGCGTGGTCTTCCAGCGCCTGGGAATGATGGAAGAAGCCGGGAAGGAATTCGACCTGGAAATGGCCATCACCCCCAACGAGCCCTGG
>JALHUF010000232.1 GCA_022866195.1 Terriglobia bacterium | reverse complement strand
GTTATTTTATGCCACAAGATCTAGAAAGCTGCAATTTAGTAGAAAAAGCATGTAAAAGAGTTAGAACTGTACAAATGAGGAAATTAATTGGCTTGTAGTAAAACGATGATATAATTGGTTTCATATAGTGATTAGGGGTCAGACAATCTTCGAAAAGGGGACGGCTCTACTATTGCCTAACAATTCACTACCAGCGGATGGCTTACAGCCACCGCTGATTTCAGTCGTTGACTCTGTAGGAAAAGTCATTTTTTGAAAATTTGCTATCAATAAAATCAAACACTTACGATTCGGAAAATAGCCGAAATCGGGCTTTTTCTACAGATTCGTTAGGCCAATATAGAATAGGAGCCAGTACATGTCTTGCCGCAAGAGCTACGGTAACCGCCATCATTGCAATCAACCTGTAAATGTAGGTTTCCTCACATGCTAACTCAAGAGTTAACAATGCAACTTAACCCCGCTTGGTTATATTCGCCTCCGGAAGTCACTTTCCCCCCTCCCCCAGTCGATACTCGTGCGCAAACCCTGCCTTATCACGAGCTTTCTTGGGAAAATTTCGAGCGGCTGATTCTTCGAGTTGTGCGACGTGAGGCAACCGTCGCCGAATGTTGGGCCTATGGTGAGCGTGGCCAAAAACAATATGGATTGGATATCCTAGCAGAACTGCGTAACGCTCCTGGTGAGTTTGCCTGTTACCAATGCAAACGAGTTGAGAAATTCTCTGCAAGCGATATTAATAAAGCTGTTGATAAATTCCTTCAAGGCAAATGGGCCTGTAAGACAAAACGCTTTGTCCTATGTACCTCATTGCAACTTACTGAAAATCAGCAGGTGGATGAAATTTCCAAACAAAGGAATGTCCTCGTAACCAAAGGAATTGAATTCGAAACTTGGGATGGTTCTGAAGCAGGGCGACTATCTGAGCGTCTCAAAAATTACCCTGATCTGGTAGACGATTTCTTCCTCAGAGACTGGGTTCGCCTCTTTAATGGCCCAGATTCGGCAGATTCCCTCGGTGAAAGGCTTGATGGCGGGAACTTAGCCGAACTCCGCAGTCAGCTTCGGGAGATCTACTCAACGCTGTTCCATCGGAACGATCAAGGGATTCGTTTAGGGTCCAGTCGGGCAGTGCCGCTGTTGGATCGGTACATCACTCCCGCAGTTATAGAGACAAGGGAAGTATCCACATCTGATGGGATATCGATAGGGAACATAGCGGATTCGAAGGACCAGCCGTATTCCGAGGAACCACGGCAGCAAACCCAAGGCCGATCAACTCGAGTGAAGACTATCCAGGAAATACGGACGCCCGTTGGGGATTGGCTTTCGCGTCATAGCAGATCCGTAATTCTCGGCGAACCGGGATACGGGAAAAGCGCATTACTGCGCGTCGCGGCACTGCAACTACTGAAAGGTTTGGATGATCCTTTTTCTCTGCCATGGCATGGATTGTTGCCGGTCTGGATTTCCTTCGGGGGGTTTAGTGCAGCAGTCCAACGACAAAATGGCCTTAGTCTTGAAGACTATTTTGACCAATGGCTGCATCAACACGGTGCTGATCTTATCCGGCCATTATTTCGGCGTGCGGTCAAACAAGGAGAGATACTGCTCTTGATCGATGGTTTGGATGAAGGCCAAGATTTGCATGCTGCTCAACAAGCAATGGATCGGCTCAGCACTTTCTTATCGATTCGCCCGATCCCTGCTGTTTTCACGACCCGACCACGAGGTTACACGCAGGTGCGCCCTGATGGCGCATGGTCCTGGGCACGGTTGGCATTGTTCGATGAAGGACAAATTGAGTGCTTTGCCCGTGCCTGGTTCAAGCACTTGGAAAGTCCAGAAATTGCCACCGAAAATGGACCTGATTGGGGAGAGTTCGGTACTGGGCAAAGGACAAAAGAGTTCTTGAAAGCGATCCGTGCCAACCCGCGCGTCATGGATTTGGCCCGAACGCCTCTCTTCTGCCAGTTGTTGATAGACGTCTTTCGATTCTCTCATCATCTGCCTGAGCAGCGGATCAAGGTCTACGATAAGATCGTTGAATTGCTCCTGTCGGAACATCCGGCGGCGCGCGCCCAGGCGGCTGGATTACCGACGCTTCCCGATGTCCCCAGGACTGAGGATATGCGCGAAATGCTGATGCGTTTGGCATTTCATATCCAAGTTAAAAGCGGCGCCGGTGTAATCTCTGTGAAGGATTGCCGGACTGTATTCTGTAATTTCCTAACCGATGACATCAATGGCCCTGGCTATTCACCGTATGAAGCCGAACATCAGGCTAAATCCGTCATCGACTATGCACAAACGGGTTTGGGTCTCATGGTGGAGCGGGCTCCGAATGAATTAGGCTTTTTCCACCTGACGGTGCAGGAGTATTTGGCTGCGCAAGCCATGGTACGTAAGGAGGAACAAGAGCAACTGGATTGGTTGGCTGGCGTGTGGAACCAATCCCGGTGGCATGAAGTTGTCCTCGCCTGGTTCAGCATAATGGGTGCTGAACTAGGAAAAGGGACAACCCAACGCGCCATCGACCATCTCAAGGGAATTGCTACAAGCCCTTTGGCACATCTGCAACTCTTACGCTTGCGTACGGAACTTGCGGCTGCTGATCTTGGTTTGTCACCACGCGAGGCGCGGGTCACCATCGAAGAGGCGGCGAATCAAGTCGAAACCACCCCGTTTTCCGAACTGCGGCAAGAACTGGCGCGCCACATCACACTTGGGCTTCGCTCATCTTCCGTGGCGAGTCAATGTGAAAAGCGACTTGCCGACTGGATACCAGCCCGGTCGGAATGGGACAGAGCTAACCTCTTACAAGCATTCGGCAGCTGGCAAATGTCTGAGGACCTCTTGCACACCCTCAAGTTGGCTTTACACGACGAGAGCGGACGGTGCCGCTGGGCAGCGGCCGAATGTTTAGCGAAGGTATTCGCATCGGACGTGACAGTTGGGGAGCACTTGGCGACATTGGCAGCAAATTGGCCCGATACCGGCGTTCGCGCCGCGGCGCTGCATGGACTGGGGAAAGGTTGGCCTCAGCACGGGGCGTTGAATGGTTTGGCCGACGCTGCCCGCGGCTCAACCGATATGAATTTGGCTTTGACCGGCATTGCGCTTCGGGTAGCGAAACACCGGCACGATGACGACGACCGCCACCAGATGTGGTTCATGCTCACTCATGGTAGCGTATCTTATGAGATGCGGGACTTTTGTCGCGTCGTTTTGGTCCAGGGGTGGAGCAAGGACGAGGAATTGAAGCACTTGGCCATGGAAACCCTCAGCAAGGGACGGCAGTACGGCAGGAGATTGGAAGAAGAACAAATTCTCTCCTTTCTGGCCGAGTCGTGGCCCGGAGATTCCGAGGTTGGACGCTGCATTGGCGCCTGGTTCGCGAATTTTTCACACTCATTTCTCATACACGGTCAAGGCCGGTGGGAAAACTTGTTTAGGGGTTTTCGGAGTAATAAGGATCTGTCGTCTGCTCTTCGAAGCACTTTGTTGGATCAGAAATCAAGATACAAAGGAGATCATTGGGGTCCAGATACCAAATGGGCGTACTGCGTAATCGGCGACAATACAGCCAAATTGGATATACTTGAAACCTACACTTCAGTGACCGGTTATCTAAACAAGTATTGGGTTATATCGGCGCTTATGGAAGCTTGGCCCGACGACAGTGACGTCAGAGGGTTACTTGCCCAGGAATTCCATCGATCGCCGGGAGAAGTCGCATTCCTCGCACATTGGATCGACTCCTTTATAGCAGAACCTGAGGCACGCCGAGCCTGGCTGCTCGAAGCATTGAAACAATCTGACCAACGCTCTGTCAGGGGTCCAGTTCACCGGCTCTTGCAGGAGTTCCAAGATGAGGAATGCCTTTCAGCGGTCCTG
>JALHUF010000024.1 GCA_022866195.1 Terriglobia bacterium | reverse complement strand
GTGTGTCCACGACTGCCGGGCAAATGGTGTTGACGCGAATTCCCTCGTGGCTATGCTCCTGCGCCAGGGCCAGCGTGAGCATGTTCGTTGCCGCCTTGGTCATGGCGTAAACTCCAAAGCCGGGCGAGGGCTTGAGGCCCAAGCTCGAGGAGATATTGATGATCGTCCCACCCCCGCGCCGCACGAGCCACGGGACGGCAAACTGCGCCACCCAGAACGGGTTCTTCAAGTTATGAGCCATCATCTCGTCCCACAAGGGCTCATCGACCTCCAAGAGCCGGCACTGGCGCGAGATGCCCGCATTGTTGATGACGATGTCCAGACCGCCAAAATGCTGAGCCGATTCATCAACGGCTCGGCGGGCCTCTTCGCGCCGGCTCAGGTCTGCCGTCACACAGTGCACGCAGGAACTCTCTCTCGCAATCTCCGCGGCCACTGCCTGCAGCTTCGCGGCGGTGCGACCTACCAGCGCCACCTTCGCCCCTTCCTTGGCAAAAAGGAGCGCGGTGGCCCGGCCGATGCCGGAGCCTGCCCCTGTAATCAACGCCACTTTACCTGCGAGTTTCATTGGTCCCTCTTGTAGGGCGGTTTCAGGTTGCCAAGTCTTGCGAGGAAATCGTGTCGCGCCAGGGCAGACCTAACAACGCCAGGCGCACCACTTCTTCAGCTTGTAGACGTGAAGGGAATAGTTGCGGGCATCAGACATGTGTGAGGGAGCAGACACTCCCGCGCGCGGCCCTCTCGGAACGCGAAAGGCTCACTCGGTTGGCCCTGTGGACAAAGGGCGGGCGCTGGGAGTGCGCCCGCCGCCCTGCCCGGGGAGACTACTTCTTCTTCGGGGGAACAATAGCGTCCTTGAACGCCTTGGCCAGCCGGAACTTGACCACCGTCTTGGCCGGAATCTTGATGGGCTCACCGGTCTGAGGATTGCGCCCCATGCGAGCCTTGCGGTTCGCCTTGACCGCTTTGCCCAGCCCGGGGATCACAAACTGTCCGGTGCTCTTGCATTCCTTCGTCGCCAGAGCCGCGATCTCTTCCAGAACCGCCGCCGCCGCCTTCTTCTGAATGCCCGCCTTCCCCGCCAGATGGGACACCACCTGGGACTTCGTCATCACCTTCGCCATTTGCTGCTCCTCTCCTCAAATGAGATTTGTGGGAACCCTCACATGATGGCCGCGGCCCACTCTATGCAAATAGGGGAAGGCTGTCAAGTCATTTTCCGCCCCGCCACCTCAAGAAACGCCAGAAGAAATGCGGCTGCGGGAGCCACCCGCCCGCCGTCTCCTTCTCCTCGCAGGGGCCCCCCTTGAATGCCATCCCAGGCTTTCGGTATATTCGTATAGGGAGGCGCGAGATGCCGATCTTCGAGTATGAGTGCCGCGCTTGCGGCGCACGGTTCGAGTCCATCGTCAGTTCCGCAGCGGCGAAGGCGACCTGCAAGAAATGCGGCAGCCCGGAGGTGGAGAAGTTGCTTTCGGTCTTCGCGGTGGGCGGCGCTCGTGACTCGAGGAGTGCGCCGCAGGCTGACCCCTGCAGCACGTGGGGCGCCCGGGAGCGCGGACTCTGCAAAGGATAGCAGGGGGGCATCTCTTGCGCATTCATTTGCGGCGGCAGTCCGCGGCCGTCGAGATGGAATAGAGACCCACGGGGTCTTCGCCATCCCCGCAGTACCGGCACCCCCTGCCGTGAACGCCCCATCTCGTACCACTTCTCCGAACTCGCGCCAGGTGGTATCTTAGGCATTCCCATTCTGGCTGGAGCTCTCCCGGAACTCCCATGTCACGGCCCCAAATTCGCCTGCTCAGGAGTCTCGAGGAATTTCGTGCGTGCGAACATATCCAGAAGGCGGTCTGGGGCAACGTGGGGGTGGGCAGCGAGGTCTTAGCCGTCACGCAGAAATACGGAGGCGTGGTTCTGGGTGCCGTCGTGGGGGGGAAAGTCGTGGGCTGCCTCTACGCCTTCCTGGCCCGCCGGCATAAGGTGCTGATCCACTGGTCGCACATCATGGCGGTGGAGCCGGCGCATCGCGACCAGGGCCTGGGCTTCCGCATGAAGCTGGCGCATCGCCAACTGGCGCTGGAACGCGGAATCAAATCCATCTGTTGGACGTATGATCCCTTGCAGAGCCGCAATGCTGCGCTGAACATTGTCCGGCTGGGAGCGCGGGTGGAGGAGTACATCCCCAACTGCTACGGCCGATTCCCCAGTGCCATCGAAAGAGGTCTGCCCAGCGATCGCTTTGTGGTGAATTGGCGGATTGCGTCGCTGGCCGTCGCGCGCCGGCTGCGGGACGGCATACGTCTACACCGGTTCCGCCTTGCGTCGTTGCCGCGGGCGAATGAAACGCGGCTGAACGCGCGCGGCTTTTTGGAGAACACACAAATCTGTCTGCGCCTGCACGCGCGACGCGTGTTAGTGGAAATCCCCTGGAACACTGACATCCTGCGGGCCGAAGATCTGCGGCTCGCCCGGCGCTGGCGTGTAGAAACCCGGAAGATCTTCCAGCACTATTTCGCCGCGGGTTATTACGTGGAGGATTTTCTTTCGCCCAGCGCCGGCACCGACGCGCGATGCTTCTATGTGCTGCGTCGCGAGGGCAGCCTGCCACCGACCAGGGGCACGCGTGGCCTCTGACCCGGTGGCGCGGGCAGCGCTTGCAACGGCCCGCAACTCAAAATACAATCTGTTCCACCCGTTCAGGCTTATGGACGCCGAAGTCATATTGACGCGGGGGAACGCTGTCGCCGAAGCCATCCTGCGGCTGCTCGGGGAGGCAACAACCTCGGTGGACGCGGCGCTTTGCCGGTTCAACAATCCGCGACTGGCCGCGGCCCTCGAGGATGCCGGGCGGCGGGGAGTCCGCGTGCGGCTCGTCCTCGACCGCAACAAGTATGAGGAGTCGCGGACGACGCGAGAGGTTTTAGCGAAGGGCTCGACACCTTTCCGGCTTCTCTATGGTCGCCGGGGGCCGGGAACCAAGATGCACCACAAGTTCGCTCTCGTGGACGGTCGGACGGCGCTGGCGGGAAGCTATAACTGGACCATAGAGTCCGAGGAGCAAAACTACGAGGCCCTGCTGATTCTGCGCGAGCCAGAACTGGTGGAAACGCTCCGGCAGGAATTTGAGGCCTTGTGGGCCGAAGCCGCCGGGCCATAGCCGCAACTGGCGTCCTCCGGGCGCGTCGCGCTGAAGGGCGCACGTGAGTCCCAGAAGCGCGAGAGCCGCGGCGCAAAGTCGGCGTGGCTTGAAGCCACCGCCACATCAGGCGCGGAGTTCAGAGAACCAGGCGGGGAAACTGCCTATGACACTCAAAGACGTTTCCGACACCAAACCAGTTCGCCCCACAGGCTACGAGCTTTACATCATGCGGCATGGCGTCGCCGTGGACCGGGGGAGCGCGGGATTTTCTGACGATACGAAACGTCCGCTGACCCCGGAAGGCAAGAAGAAAATGAAGGAAATCTCGAGCGGCCTCGTGCGGCTGGGGTTCGATGTGGACTGGATTGTCACAAGCCCGCTGATCCGCTCCGCGGAAACGGCCGACATCGTGGGGGAGGAACTGGGCGCCCGCGCGCCGAAGGACTTCTGCGATGCGCTGCGGCCCGGCGGCTCGCCGGAGGCGCTCATCACCTTCCTGGCTAAGCACGCCAACCGCAAGCGTGTACTGGTGGTGGGGCACGAGCCGGACTTGAGCGAGCTTGCCGCGCGGCTGATCGGCGCCGGCCGGCATGCCAACCTGGCCTTCAAGAAAGGCGGGTGCTGCCTAATCACCTTTGACGAG
>JALHUF010000231.1 GCA_022866195.1 Terriglobia bacterium | reverse complement strand
GAAATCGTAGAAGTGGCCGGGGTGTACCAGCACGCCATCCTCGGCAAGCAACTCGACGGCCCAGTCTTCGTCGCTGCGGACGGCAGGCAGCCTCAGAACGGCATACCAGCCACCTTCGGCTTTAAGGCGACTCACCGGCAAATCCGCAGCAAGTTGTTCATCGAGCCAGTGCAGGTTCGTTCGCACTCGACCCAGGATTTGCGGCTGGAGGCTGCGCCGGGTTTCGAGCATCACCGGCAAGGCGCACGCCAGCGGCGCACTCACCGAAAGGTAAGTGTCCCCGATGATCTCCAGCCGCGCCAGGGCCTTGGGTAGCACGTCCGGCGGGCCGTTCACTACCACCCAGGCCAGCTTCATCTGCGGCAAGGCGGAGATTTTCGACAGGCCGCTGAGTGTGAACGTCAGAGCCTGGGCTACGCCGGCGTGGCTCGTCACCCGTCTCTCGTCAGGTGCGAACGCGTAGTCAGCGAAGACTTCGTCCGCCACCAGCGCCAGAGCGTGATCCTGGCAATACTTCAGAAGATATTGCAGCTCTTCCCGGCGCACGAACGAGCCGGTGGGATTGTTGGGATGGACAACTACGATCGCCCGCGCTCTCGGCAACTCAGAACCCAGGTTGGTGGCAAGAGCATCGAGGCCGATCCGCCACCCGTCGTGGTACGCCAGCGGATACGAAATCAGCTTCACATCGTTGAGCCCGGCCAGGAAATCGAAGAGGGGATAGCTGGGCCGCGGCACCAAAATGCACTCGCCCGGGTTCGCCAGCAAGCGTAAGACGTAAGAATAAGCCTCGCTGGTGCTGGTGGTGAGGAAGATTTGCTCAGGCACGAGCTGGATTCCCCGCTCGGCGTAATAGCCCGCCACCGCCCGGCGCGCCGCGAGCGGCCCGCGCGGGTCGGGCTCATAAGTGAGCGACCGCGGGTCCGCGAGCGCACCCAGCAACTTCTCCGCATCGAAATTGAAGCCGCAACGGGTGGGATTGGATTCAGTCAAATCGAGAATTGGCAGGCCTTGCCGCCGGCGCTCCTCCAGTAGCCTGGAGAGGCGGTTGGGCGTAAGCGACCAGTCGGTGCGCGAGGCAAACATGCGTGTTAGGAAGCATGCCCTCAGGATTGTGATTTGGCAAGCGTGACGCGAAGCGCAGGGCCTGAGCACGGCATACGACTGTGCTGCCCTAAAGGGCAGCTCTACGGTCGGCGCAGGCGGAGGCAAGCGATTTCCGGCGGGCAACCCAGACGTAGGGGCAGCAACACCTTACCGATGCCGCGGCTCACGTAGATCTGCGTGCCGTCGAGCCGGTTCCAGCCTTCAACGAAACGCTTGCCCAATTTCGTGCGTCCGTAAACCGAACCCACCACCGGCAAACGCACCTGTCCGCCGTGCGTGTGGCCCGAGAGCACGAAGTCGATACCCTGCGCCGCTGCCTGGCGAACTCCCAACGGGTTGTGGCAGAGCAGGATCTTCGGCTCACGCGCGGGAACGGACCGCAGGGCCGCCGGCAAGTCGTCCGCGTCCCACCAGAGGTCGTCCACCCCGACAACCCACAGGTGGGCGGACCCGGCGCGCAAAGCGAAGTGGGAATTCCGCAGCACGCGGATGCGCTGCACGGAAAGCGCCTGGGTGATCTGGTCCGCGTCCACCTGGAAGTCGTGGTTGCCCAAGACGGCAAACACCCCCAGCCGCGCCCGCAACTTCCCCAAGGCGCGGACCACCGGCCAAATGTAAGTGCGGGAGAGCGTGACATAGTCGCCGGTGAGGGCCACCAGGTCAGGACGCAACAGGTTAGCCAGGTGAACGGCGCGCTGGATGTCTGCGAGCGGAGTAAAGAGGCTGTGATGCACATCCGTAAGATGGACGATCCTTAAACCGTTGAAGGCCACGGGGAGCCGCCGCAGCCAGATGTCCGTCTCCGTGACCTCGGGATCGGGGAGAAACCCCGGTGGCGGGAGATCAGGCTCCGGGCTGTTGAGCGCGAGGCTAATCAGCCCGCCGCGCTTCAAGAATCGTCGTGTGCCGGAACGCCTGAGCATAAGAACCTGGGGCTAGGGACTAGGGGCTGGGGACTAGAAGCAAGCCTTCGGTGTGGCCCCTACTTACTGCGCTCGTCCGGCTGAGCAAGGATCTCCGCGAAGACCGGGAGCATCTGATCGTGAATCAGACCGTTCGAGGCGAAGATTTCGTCGCCCTGAAGGCTGAAGGGCCGCCCGGTAAGGTCGGTGACACGGCCACCCGCTTCCGTCACCAGGAGCGAGCCCGCCGCCTTGTCCCAGGGGTTGAGCTTCAACTCCCAGAAGCCCTCGAAGCGTCCCGCCGCCACCGTGCAAAGATCAAGGGCAGCCGAACCGGCGCGCCGAATGCCATGCGAGAGAAGCGTGAAGCGGAAATAGAACTGAATGTTCAGGTCGTGATTGCTGGCAAACGGCGGAAAGCCCGTAGCCAGCAGGCTTTCGGAGAGGCTCGCGGCCTGCGAAACGTGGATGCGCTGGCTGTTGAGGTATGCTCCCGCTCCCCGCTCGGCAGTGAAGAGCTCGTCGCGCGTGGGATCGTAAACCACGCCCGCGATGACCTCGCCGCGATAAGCCAGCCCCAGCGTCACGCAAAAGACGGGAAACCCGTGGGCGAAATTGGTGGTGCCGTCCAGCGGGTCCACGTACCAGCAGTAGTCGGAGGCGATCCTCTGGCCACCGCCTTCTTCTCCGACCACAGCATGCCCGGGGAAATGGCGGTGCAGGCGCTCAACAATCAGCGCCTCAGAGCGCCGGTCGGCTTCCGTGACCAGATCCGAGGGCCGCTTGTAGGAAATCTCCTGCGGGCCCTGGAAGAGTCGCGCGAGGAGTGATCCCGCTTCCCGCGCGATTTCAACGGCTATATCGAGGTGGTTCTCCATGCGGATAAGAGCTCTCAACCATCAGCCGTCAGCTCTCAGCCTTCGGCTTTCAGCTAGAACAGGCTCACCTTCCCGTTTCTTGCCCATCGCCGACGGCTGACTGCTGCAAGCTGCTCTGCCCTTCCCCTTCCACCCAGACGGCGCCGTCCTCGAAGTGCTCTTTCTTCCAGATGGGCACGATCTGCTTCAGCCGGTCGAGGGCATAGTGGCAGGCGGCGAAGGCTGGGCTGCGGTGCGCCGCGCTCACTACAATGGAGACGCTTGTCTGCCCGATCTCCAGTCGGCCAATGCGGTGAACTATTCCGATGTGATGGATGGCGAACTTCTCTTTCACCTCGCGCCCAATCTCCTCCAACTTGCGGACGGCCATAGGCTCGTAGGCTTCGTACTCCAGGAAAAGCGTCCGCCGGCCCTGCGCATGGTTGCGCACCGTACCCTCGAAGATTACTAACGCTCCATCCTCGGGCGCTTTTAGTTGACGGGCCAAGGCGTGAGTCGCAATAGGCTCGCACGTGATCTGAAAGAAATCCTCTTCCGTGCCGCCGCTCACCGGCGGCATAAACGCTACCTCATCGCCGTCCTGCAACACGCAGGCTCGGTCAGCCATCTCCTGGTTCACTGCCGCCAGCAGCGACCCGGCCATTTCCCGCAGACGGGGAAAGCGGCCCTCGTACCGGGCCTGAAGGTCGCCTACGCTCTCGCCCGGCGCAATATCCACCTGTTCGCGCTCGAAACCGGTCAGATCGCGTGCGGGCCCGAAAAAGAGAATGTTGACTCTCATTCTATTTCCTGGCGCTCGCCGCCTGTGCCGCAAGACGTCGAGTCCAATGGTCAAGTATACACGCCCCGCGCGGGGAACGTATGACCGGATCACCACGCTTCCTGTACCCCCGCCGCGCGAACTCCAGGCCGGCGGCAATGCTCATCTTGCCTACGCCGCCCTTCCCAGTGTAAACAGTGATGGACTGCACTCGGTTTCGGCGGCGGCCGCGCCCGGAGAGTCTTCGCCTCTCCGCCAGCTGAGCTCTGGAATGTGCGGCCTACAAAGTTCGATGCTCGAACGCCGGCGCGCACGTACACAAGGAGAGTCGCATGACCCAGGCAGTGCTGGTGGGGAAAGACTGGCAGGCGCGCGCGCTGCTACGCGCGCAGTTGCTCGAGGAGGGTTTGGAAGTACAGGCCTATGAGACGGCGCGCGCCGCGCTGGCGGCTCTGGAAGAAACCGAGCTGCTGCCTGCCCTGCTCGTCGCCGACCTTTTCGCCAGCGACGATCCCGTCACGGAGATCGATCAGCTGGCGCGGTGGGCACCACAGATTTCCACCTGGATTATCGCGGGGAGAAATTTGATCGCCGAGAAGCGCCTCCAGGGCCGAGGATTTGAAGTGATCCTCTTCCGCCCCGTGGCCATGGGCGAACTGGTGGAGCAGATCAAGCAACGTTTGGAAAGGTAATCACGGCGCCGCTAGATTTTGAAGAACGCAAGGTAAGGCTCGCCTCGGACCTCGCGCAGCAGCAGAAGCGCCAACTCGCGCGCGTGGTAGTCGCCCCACATCGAGGACTCCCCGCACGGTATCGTGCGGCCCGGCGGAATGTAGTCCCAGCCGTTGGGCCGGTGATACACGGAGTGAAGAATCAGTCCCTGGTGAGCCGGATCGCGGGAGAGATACGGATCGTCAAACAACGTGTTGGCGACTGTCAAGGCCGCCTGGCGATAACGCTGTCCGTCCGTCGGGCGATTTCTCGCGTCTCTGAGGTAGGTCCCTAGCCGCCAGAGTCCCTGGGCCGCGATGGCCGCCGCGGAACTATCCACCGGTTCCTGATCGTTGCAGGGATCGCTCGCCCGGTGCAGATAGTCGCCCAGGCGCGACAGGTTGGGCGCCCCTGTATCCCAGAAGGGAATCCCATCGAGGGGCGTTTGCTCAAGGTAGTAATCGCAGGCCGCTTCGGCAGCCCGGAGCATCAGGGCCTCAATCTTCTCGCGGCCGCCCAGGGGTCCGAGTTCTGCGTCCGACACCGTCCTCAGGAATTCGAGCTGCTCCGCATAACCGCACATAATCCACGCCAGGCCGCGTGTCCAGGTGGTGAAGGGAGAATAGCCCTGCTGGGTGTTCGGACAACGGTAGGTTCCATTGTGGGTGTTGAAAATCGATTCGTGCGCCACACGCCCGCGCACATCGTAATGGTCCCGCCCTTCCCCGTAATAGACCGAATACTCGGCCGTCACCGAAGCGTGATGGACCAAGCGCTCCAGCAAGGAAATGCGCTGGTCAGCTTCGCCCAGGAGCACGTGGCCCAGGCGATGCGCCACCGCCAGCGAGCGCAAGGAGCGAATGGTGTCGGCGAAGAGGGAATGCGGGCCATTAAAGGAACAGATGTATCCCCGGCCGTCGCGATGGCGTGTCCAGCGCGCCGCCTGCACCGCCCCGCTCACTTTGAGCGCCAGTTCGTAGAAGTCTCTCTCGAAGGGGGCCGCCGGGAACTTCCCCTCCGCCAGGAGGCGCAGCAGGTTCCCATAGGTGCTGACAATGTTGAAACCGTGGTCGTGAACTCCGTGGTGAGAAACGTGAGCCGCCATCCGGCTCACCGTGTTTCGCCGGCCGTATTCCAGAAACCACGGGTCGCCTGTCGCGTCGAACTGCAATAGTGCCGAGCCGAACAGAAACCCCAACGTCCACTCCGTCCAACCCCGCGAGGTATAGACTCCCCGCACGGTAAAGACTGGCGTTCCCTGCGAAAAATCCCACGCTTTCTCGAGGGCGCGAATCTTCGTCGCGGACAACTCGAAAAGGCGTTCAAGTTTTGGCTGGAGCGTTTCCGGGGTGAGCTGGGGTTCGATGCGCATCCTGATTCAAAGGCGGCGGAGGTGGAACCCGCCGTCCACGTTGATCACTTCGCCGGTAGAAAACGGGAGGCGTTCCTCCGCAATCGCCGCGACGGCACGCCCCACATCCTCGGGAGTTCCCCACCGCCGGATGGGCCACGCGCCTTCGGCAATCATGCGGTCGTATTTTTCCTTGACGGGCAAGGTCATATCCGTCGCAATCACGCCCGGCCGAATCTCGAAAACGTGGATTCCGTACTCGGCCAGGCGAAGGGCGAAGAGCGGCGTCAGCATGGAAAGCGCCGCCTTGCTCAGGCAGTACTCCCCGCGATTCAGGCTTGCGGCGTAGGCCGAGACCGAGGAAATGGTCACAATCTTCGGCTTTCGGGCCCGAGAGCGCAAAGCCTCCGGGTCAGACACCCAGAGGTTGGCGACGGCCTGGGTCAGGAAGTACGGCCCCTTGACGTTGACGGCCATGAGGCGATCGAAACTTTCTTCGCTCGCTTCGAGAATATCCTTCCGAACATGCGGCGCAACTCCCGCATTGTTCACCAGCAGGTCGATCCACCCGAACCGACTGCGCACCGCGTCAACCAGCCTGGCGCGGTCCGACGCCTGCGCGATGTCTGCCTGAAAAAACTCGAACGACGTGTTTACCGGGTGAGGGGCAACCTGCTCGCACAATTTCCTGCACTCTTCGGCCACCTCGTGATTGCTTATGTCGTTAATCGCCACGCTGAAGCCAAGGCGCGCCAGTTCCACCGCGATCCCGCGGCCAATGCCACGTGCTGCGCCCGTTACCAAGGCTACCGGAGCGGTCGCTACCATGCGCCGGCATTGTACCGCGCGGGAAAGTTTGCCGCACAAGAAATCGCGGCTGTATTACATTCAGGTGCACCCCGAGAGCCGCCGTCTGGTCCCGGCAGGCAGGGGTCAAGAGGTTGCGAAATGAAGTCCCACACCGAATACCTGTGGTTCAACACGAGGAAGAAGCGCGAGTTCATCAACATCACGGGAGAACTGGAAAAGGCCCTGGCGAAGGCGCAGATCAAGGAAGGGTTGGTGCTGGCCTCGGCAATGCATATCACCGCCGGGGTTTACATCAACGACGCCGAAGACGGACTGATCGCCGACATCGAGGAATGGCTGGAGAAGCTGGCGCCTTTCCGGGCCGACTATCGCCACCACCGGACAGGGGAAACCAACGGCGATGCCCACCTGAAAAACCTGCTGGTTGGCCACCAGGTGCTAGTGCCGGTCAGCAACGGCAAACTCGACCTCGGCCCGTGGCAGCAAGTGTATTACGCCGAGTTTGATGGCCAGCGACGCAAGCGCGTTCTCATCAAAGTCCTGG
>JALHUF010000004.1 GCA_022866195.1 Terriglobia bacterium | reverse complement strand
ATTGATGCGCACCAGAACGTTGCGGCCGTTCTCCAGGTCATGGACCCTCACTTGGGTGTTAAAAGGCAGGGTGCGGTGGGCGGCGGTCATGTCGTACATGTTGTATATCTCGCCGTTGGCCGTCCGCCGTCCGTGATACGGGTGCCCGTACCAGGAAGCGATGCCGACCTCTCCCTGCGTGACAGGAGCGGCAGGGGGCGTGGGAGCAGGCGTCGTCCGCGGCACCGTCGGGGGTGGCGGCCGACGCGACACCGGAGGAGGCCGATGCCGATGCAGGCAGCCCGGAGAGAGCGCAAGCAGCCCCGCGATCAGCGCCGGTGGGGCAAACCCGCGCAGTCTCTGCCAGCCCGACTTCACGCCAAGGCGCGGAAGCATCAACTTACTGCTCCCTCTTCTCCAAACTCAGGGCCAGCCTTGCCAGACGCCGCGATGCCTTGCGGAGTAACTTGGCAGTTTCCTGGCGAGTCGCTGGTTTCAATTTCTGCTCCACGTAATTCACCATTTTCTCTACCTGGCGATCCATCGCTCGGCCCGCATCTTCGAATTTCACAGTCACCTCCTGGCTTGCCTGCGCGCTATTGTAGTCATCGAAAAGCCAGGGCACAAACGAAATTCCGAGGGGCGCATGGCCCCTGGGCTATAATGGTTTTTTGGCGCCGGCGCGCAGCCTGCAGAAGAACATGAACCTTCCGCCGAAGCTCTGGTTCCAGTGGGGAAAACTGAAGTCGGCCTTCCGCGGGGCGTTTGGTTCCCGGGAGCAATCCTACGAAACAGCGCACCGCATGTGCTCGAACTGCCGTGGCCTGATTGACCGCGGCGCGTCTGTGTGTCCTCTCTGTGGGACGAGTGTGAAAGCGCCCCGTGCACGCGGCGGTTCTGCGGGCGGGCGGATCCTCGGCGGGCTGATTCCTCTTCCTTCCACGGCCACTTCGGCCTTGGTAGCCGCGAACATCGCACTTTATGGAGTGGCCTGGTACCTGACCCGGGCCGCCGCCTCCGAACCCGGGGGAGCTTTCAGCGGAGAGATCGATGCTCGCGTTCTGCTGCGCCTGGGCGCCAAGTTCGGTCCCGCAATGGTTGCCGGCCAGTGGTGGCGGCTGGTGACGGCGATGTTCCTTCACGCCGGTGTGCTGCACATCGGCTTAAACCTCTGGTGCCTGTTCGACCTCGGTCCCTCGGTCGAATCGCTCTTCTCGACTGCGAAATTCCTGGCCTTTTATCTCGCCACCGGGATTGCCGGGTTCGTTCTGAGTCTCTGGTGGAGCCCGTTCGGGATTTCGGTGGGGGCTTCCGGCGCCATCCTGGGATTAATCGGTATCCTGATTGGGGCCAGCTTCCACCACGGCCACCTGGGCAAGGAATACCGAAGTCAACTCTGGCGCTGGGTGATTTACATAGGTATTTTCGGATTGCTCTTCCGCGCCGATAACGCCGCGCACCTGGGCGGCTTGGCCTGCGGCGCTTTGCTCGGATACTTCGTGCCGGAAGGTGAGCCAGGTACACGCACCGGCGACAACCTCTGGAACACACTCGCTATCCTTGCCGTGCTCGTTATCGCCGGCTCATTTGCCCTGATGGCCCTGCAATTGAACCGGCCACTGTAGGCCAGTAGGCAGTAAGCAGAAGGCAGTAGGCAGAAGCCAGAAGCCAGTAGGCAGGAAGCCCGACCGGGAGGTTGGGCCCTACTTCTGCGCGTCCACGGGGTCGTACATGGTGGCGGAGGGATTGTGCTCTTTCTCGTAGACACCGATGCGGTCTTCGAGGTGCAGGGTCAGGCCGATGTCGTCCAGGCCCTTCAGGAGGCACTCGCGACGGAAGGGGTCAATGTGGAAGGCAATCTTCAGTCCGGCGGCGTCGGTGACTGTCTGGGTTTCTAAGTCAACTGTCAGCCGATAGCCTTCTGCTTTTTCCACCCGCCGAAACAGTTCATCCACCTGAGCGTCGGGAAGCGTCACCGGCAGGAGGCCGTTCTTGAAGCAGTTGTTGTAGAAGATATCGGCGTAGCTGGGCGCAAGGATAGCGCGGAAGCCGTATTCCACGAGCGCCCAGGGCGCGTGCTCGCGGCTCGAGCCGCAGCCGAAATTGGCGCGCGTCAGCAAGATTGAGGCACCCTGGTAACGTGGCTGGTTGAGCACGAATTCGGGGTTAGCGACCTCGCCCTCCAGATACCGCCAGTCATAGAAGAGAACCCGCCCGTAGCCTTCCCGTGTGATCAACTTCAAGAACTGCTTGGGCACCATCTGGTCGGTGTCAACGTTCACCCGATCGAGCGGGGCTACGAGGCCGGTATGTAACAAGAACGGTTGCATCGTAACGCGTCGCCTAACGCTCCCTTCTTGCGAAACTGTCTCGATAATCGCCGCTGGGGATCAATGTGGTTTCGTCTACCGGCTGATTGTAAACATACACCCAAGCGTTTTGCCTCCGACCGTCTTCAAGTGTGACGGGCGCGATGATTCGCACGAAAAGGCTCTTCTGGGGCTGCCGCGGGAAATATTCCTCAAATTGATCCAAAATCCTTGTTGCAAGCTCGGCGTCTCTGACTTCGTACAACTCCCCTTTTACATATTCGCCGGAATCACCAGCAGCACATACTGCTCCCGGGTACTCGCCCAGGTCATACAATTTGCCGCTTATTCTTCCCCTTCCCACGAGGCGTGCTCCCACCTTGGTTTGCCAATTCTCTTGGAAACCCTTCATAAGCGTTCCATAAACGAAGACAAAGTGCGTAGTTGCTGAGCGCGGCGCCATACTTTAAATGTATCAGACTCGCTTAAGCAATTCCCGCAATTTCTCGAACCCTTTCGCGGGGTCGTTAATGTAATCCAGAACCGTTGGATGCTTCCGCAAGTTCTTAAGGTAATAGTCAAACATTCCGACGATCTCGCCCCTCCCAATCTGCTTCGACTCGGAAAGATACCCGAGGAACTCAAAAAAGTTTAGGTAATCTGTAAACTGCGTGGCCTCCGTACTGACCATCTCCGAAATCTTCTGTTTGTCGT
>JALHUF010000230.1 GCA_022866195.1 Terriglobia bacterium | reverse complement strand
TGGGCCCTGCCAATCGGCTTGGCCGGAGCGGCCATCGCGACGGCTTTCAGCATCGCCTCCATAATCTCCTCGGTGGTGCTGGCCTGGGGATTCACATCCCAGGGGTCAGAGAGACAGAGCCAGGTCCTCTTGCATCCGGCCTGGCGGATCTTGGGGTACTGGCGCCGTGTGCGCGCCTTGTAATTACTTTGCCAGGTGTTGATGCCCGCCTTCTCGCAATCCAGGAGGAATTTGACCACCTGCTCGTCGGTGAAGTACTCCACCATGAGCCGGTCGAGAATCACATTGAAGTGCGAGTAGCCGTACAGGGGATTGCCTCCGGCGATGAGCCGGGTCACCTGGCGCCCGGCGAGAGGCACGGTGGGAAGCGGGTTTGGACTCTCAGCCCGGCTCAGGGGCGGAGCGAGCACGCTGGCCGCGACCGCGGTTGCCCCTTGCAGGAATTCGCGCCGTGAGCTCGGCGAGTTATTCCTTGACTGTCAATGATGTTTCGTCATGGCAGCTCCCATTCTCGAAAGTCACGCCTCGCAGGCTAGGCGCCCAATTCTTTCACGAGGCGCACGTTCTCGCCGATCTGATCGGAGAACCGGGGAAACATACCCACGATGACCCCGTCGGTCGGCTTGAGGTTTTGGAAGGCGAACGCGAATGCCTCCCGGATCTGTTCCGCAGAGTCGCAGCGGCGCCCCGCCGCCAGAATCTTGAAGCCCAGGCAGGGTTTGGCCGCTTTGCGAATAACCCGGCACATCCGCTCCGGGTCGGCAGCGAGATACGTCTCACCCACAGGTATCATACCAATCTCTTGCCGGAAATCCTCGGGCGCGCGCGTGACGCGATAGAAGCACGTCATGTAAAAGTCGATAGGCCAGCCTTTACTATCCAGCGCTTCAATCGCCGCGGGGTGATGCGCGGAAACACCTGCCGGGAAGCCCGCGTCGTGGACGTAATTCACGAAGTCCCGCACCACCTCCAGCTTCCCTTCTCTCCAGAGTTGGTCGGTCTCGATTCCCCGCAAGGCGACGGCGACAGGCTGGTGCTTCGCAGCCCTCACCACGCATTTCTGCGCCGTGGCCCAGATAGTCTCGGCCGTGATCGCGCTGCGATCAATGTCCCAGGGATCGGCCAGGGCAATCCACTGCAACTTACAACCCGCCTGCCGAATCAGCGGCAGTTGGCGCTCGAGCGGCGCGGGATAGTTGCTCTGCCAGGTATTGATTCCCGCCCGCTCGCACTCGAGCATAAACTGAACCACTTGCTGGTCGGTAAAGTACTCGCGCATGAACCGGTCGAGGAGACCACTCGTGTGCGAATATCCAAACAGCGGGTTGCCGCCCGCAATCAGCCGGGTCACCTGGCGCGGCCCCAGGGCAACGGTGGGCAGGGGTCGAGACTCTGTCCCCTTGGTCAGCGACGCGGCCAGCAAACTCCCCGCCAGAGTCGTGGTGCCCTTCAGGAAACCACGGCGTGTGCTGCTGAGCATTCTTTCACCGCGTAGACCCTTTGTGCCTCGATCTATGTACTGGGCCATGAGGACTTAACTCCTCTTCCGGGTAGTCCCAAGCTCCTCGCGCCGGCATCCACATCTTAACCCAGTTCTCGAAAAACCTCCGGGCGTAAGCTGCGGGCTACTCCCTGCCCGCGAGAACCATGGGATAAGCTTCCAGCAGTTGTTCCTTACGATAGACGAGCGCGTTCGTATCGTAGGCCGCCATTTCAAACCCGTGCCCGTGCGTGATGGCGTCGCAGGGGCAGGCTTCCACGCAGTAGCCGCAAAAGATGCAGCGGTTGTAATCGATGTTGTAAACCTTGGCGTAACGCTCGGCGGCGCTGATGCGGTGTTCGGCAGTGTTCTCCGCCGCTTCGATGTAAATGCACTGGGAAGGGCAAGCCGCAGCGCAGAGAAAGCAGGCCACGCACTTCTCCAGGCCGTTTTCGTCGCGCCGCAGGATGTGCACGCCGCGGTAGCGGTCCTCGAAATGCACCGGTTCGTGAGGGTAGTTCTCCGTCACCGTGCGTCCCAGCATCGTGCGGAAGGTGACGGAAAAGCCCTTCGCCAGGGCCACCGCAGAGTCCGCAATCTCACGCAGGATGTTTGGCATAGTGCCCAAGGCGAGTGAGTATAGACGACGGCTTACCTCCGGTCAATCATGCCCTGCGCCCGCTGAGCCCCGGGCTTGACCGCCGATTCTTGAGCAACCGGCGCGCGGGGTCGAGAATCCAAGGAAAGGTGAAGTTGCTTGCCAGGGCGTGCGCGAGGGAGTAAATTGAACTGAGAAGCAGAGTCGCTAAGGTATAGCTCACTTCCCAGGGCCGTGCGGAGGGGGTAGAGGGAAGCCTATGAAAAGAGTGATGGCGCTTATTCTTTCCGGACTCATGGCGGCGACCGCTTTCCCCGCCCTCGCTGTTCAGGTCGAGGCGGACACGGTCACGTTACCGGCGGGCAGCACGATGCACGTACGCCTGAACGTCACGCTCAGCACGCGCACCAACCAGAATGGCGACCCGTTTTCCGCCCGCGTCATTGAACCAATCATTTACGAGGGCGAAGAAGTGGTTCCGGCTGGCAGCATCCTGGAAGGCCGGGTGGCGTTTGTGAAAGAGCCGGGACGCGTGAAGGGTCCCGCGGAAATGCGCCTCGTCGCGGAGACGATCACCACGCCGGAGGAAGTGACGTACTCGATTGTCGCTGGGCTGGAAGATGCCCAGGGCGCCGAGGGCGCGAAGGTGAAAGATGAAGAAGGGACCATCAAGGGGCCCGGCAAGAGTAAGAAAGGCACCGCCATCGAAACCGGCGTGGGGGCCGGCGTAGGCGCAGGCGTGGGCGCCATCGCGGCCGGAGGCAAGGGCAGTCTCTATGGCCTGGCCATTGGCGGGCTGGCAGCCCTGATCCACAACGTCAGCAAGAAAGGAAAAGACATCATCCTGCCCCAGGGGACCGAGCTGACCTTCGTGATTGAACGCACCACCACGGCCAAGCGGGTCACTAAGCCGGCGGAGCCGGCTCAGTAGATTGCCACCTTCCACCAGAAAAGCTCCTACGCTCGCGCGCTGGCCAAAATGATGGCACGCGCCCGCGGATCTACGCTGCTTCATTTACCATCTGGATCTTCTCAAACCGGCAGAAG
>JALHUF010000229.1 GCA_022866195.1 Terriglobia bacterium | reverse complement strand
GACTCAAAATCCAGTTTCCCCTGCACGGCTTTTGGCTCCCCGTTCTCGGGCACTTTCCGCTCGGTGCTCTCGTCGAATGCGTAAGAGACCTGCTGGAACCCCAGCCGCAACTGGTCCAAGGCTTCGCGGATGAGCCCGTCGTAGTGCTCCTGGATCCAGTCCTGGAACTCCCGGTTCGGGACGTGAACCACCAGGGTGTCCTTGGCCGCGTGGCTAAAGCGCGTGGGCCGCAGCCAAGTCTGGTAGCTCTGGGTGTTCACGCGCGTCTTGAGAAAATTCAAGATTTCTTGCCAGGCGTTCATAGAGTTCCCAGAGGAAAGTGAATTTGCATCTGCCGGGCGGTCGCGAGTGCCCAGCGGCGTGCTGGGGGAAGCCGCTTCTCGAAGTCGTCGCTGGCGCCCCCCACGTGCGCGGCCTATTTCCTGGGCTTTCTCCGTTCCATTTGTGATGAATCGTACCGCAGAGGGCGACCAACCGGGCAAACAAATCTCGCGCGAAGTCCGTACTATAGCACAAATAGAATTTCAATCCAATTTCCACGGGGACAACCGTGCCGAACGCCGTGGCTCATGGCGCGACAGCTGCCGGTACAGTGAGGTTCCCGCAGGGCGAAAGGTGCTATTTCCGCCCGACGTTGACTTTCATGTACGACTCCGGCGGTCAGGATCCGGCCGCGGCCTCAGACGCCTTCCAGCAGGCGGGCGAGTTCGTCGCGCGCCGGGACGCGCAGGGGCGTCGTCCTCCAGGCCCCTGGCTCCAGCACCTGAACGCCCGCATCCTTTCGGCAGACCTCGCCAATGACTGCCGCGGCGATTCCCCTTCGCGCGAAGGCACGGAGAACGCCCCCGGCTGTCCGGGAGCTCACCACCAGGAGCAGCGTGCCCGAGGCGATGAGGGCGAAGGGATCAAACCCGAGGACTTCGCTGAATGCCTGCGTCTCCGGCAGCACGGGAACCTTTGCCTTCCAGACGCGCAAGCCCACGCCGCCGGCTCGCGCCAGTTCGTAAAGGCCGGAGAGGAGTCCCCCCTCGGTGGGGTCGTGCATGGCGTGGACTTCTCCGTGCTGCACGGCCAGCAAGGCTTCCCGGACTACGCTGATGCCGGGGCGGAAGAGCAGCCGCTGAGCGCGACGCACGATGCCCCTTCCGAGTTTGCGGGCCAGCAGCGTGGCTTTTTCCCGCGCCAGGATGGCCGTTCCCTCCAGTGCGATCCCCTTGGTGAGCAGCACAAGGTCGCCGGGACGTTGGGATTCTTTCCGGACGAGTTTCGACTTGTCCACCTCGCCCAACATATGTCCCACGACGATGGGCCGGCTAAGGCCCGCGGTAATTTCCGTATGCCCGCCGCAGAGCGTGATCCCCAGCGTGCGGCAGGCGCGCAGGACATCGTCAAAGATGCTCCGCGCCAACGCCGAGCTGGTTCGCGCTTCCGGTAACAGCAGCGTGGCGAGGAACCAGCGCGGACGTGCGCCAAGGGTGGCGATGTCGTTAGCGTTGACGTTGACGGCGTACCAGCCGATGCGCTCGGCGGTGAAAGTTATCGGGTCAGTCTTGGCAACGAGGTATGTCGGCCCCCGGTCGATGACTGCTGCGTCTTCGCCGAAACGCGGGCCGAGAATCAGCCGGGCGCCTCTCGGAACCGGGCAGCGCGCGAGGAGCGCCTCGAGCACCCGGGGAGGTAATTTGCCCACCGGAAATCGTGCGCCTGTTTCCATAGCCCACCGAGTATAATCCCGTTGGCATTTGCCAGGGGCGGGTCTGAGACCCGTCCCTACGAGCCTAACATGGTGGCCGTATGAGCAGGGTCCTGGGTGCCATCCCGGCGCGACTCGAATCCACGCGCCTGCCGCGCAAGCTGCTGCGGCTGATTTGCGGCCAGCCGATGATTGCTTGGGTGTATTGGCGCGCACGCCAGGCGCAGTGCCTTGACGCGCTTGTGGTGGCCACTGATTCCGAGGAGATTGCCGCTTATTGCCGGGGAAACCAGATTCCCGTCGCGATGACCTCCTCCGCCCACCGCTCAGGAACGGATCGCGTGGTCGAGGTAATGGCCCGTGAACCGGCGGACATCTACGTAAACATCCAGGGCGACGAGCCGATGGTCACGGCGGAGCATGTCGAGCTGCTGCTGCGACCGTTTCGCGAATCTCCGGAAACCCGGGTATCGACGCTCCAGGTGGCCATTACTCCTGAACAAGCGCGGAACCCGCACAATGTGAAGGTCGTGACCGACTTGAGGGGCCGGGCGCTCTACTTCTCGCGCACGCTTATCCCCCACGACCGCGATGGCTCCGGGCGCGTGCAGTATTACAAACACCTCGGGCTTTACGCTTATGCGGGCGAGGCCTTGCGGCAGTTTCACACCTTGCCGCCCTCTCAGCTCGAGCAGCACGAAAAGCTGGAGCAATTGCGGTTCTTGGAAAACGGCATCCCCATCACCGTCGTCGAAACCTCCCAAGATACGATTGGCGTCGATACGGGAGAGGACTTGAAAGAGGTTGAGGACTATTTCCGCCGTGCGGGCATCAGGCTGCCCGGCAGCTGATGCCCGCGGTCGTGCACGGCGGTCAGAAAATGGCGGGCGCCGGCAGACCTTGCGCGACCTAGATGCTGGGTAGGGGCACTACTAGGTGCGCGCAGAAACGCCCAGAGTGATAACTTACGCGGTAAGTCGTAGCAGCCCTCCAAGGGGGTGGATGCGAGAACAGCACGGCCGATGCAAAATGCGGCTTGACTCTTCCCTTTTGTTCGCCTAGACTCGCGAGTCAAGTGGGGCTATACTCAGGTCGTTGGGTGCCATGGCTATGTGGCGCGGTAAAGTGACTTGCTCGGCCACTCAGTCCAGGAATGCACTTGGGGCCGAAGACCTGGTCCTGTTCACTTTGCTCAGTTTCAGGAAGGCTGACTTCCGACGCGTGCCTGAGTACACGCTGCATAAGGCGCTCAAGACGTTGTGTGACTTAGCGGCGAAGGAGTACTTTCGATTCGTTTCCCAGCCAATTGTTTTCTCGTACGAGCTATGGAACTGCTTGTGGTCTCTCGAGCGAAAGCGGCTGCTCGATGAACTTATTTTCGTTCATGACAGCTGGGCTCCTCAACGCTTCTACGAGCTCACGCCCATCGGCGCCACCGAGGCAGAGGACAGATTCGAATCAGCGATTGCGCGGAAGGTTATAGGCGAACCGTTGGTCCAAGCACTTGTTAGCCCGTCTCTATCTTCCGCGGAAGAAAAGAGCGACGAGCCAGCCCAGCACAAGCAGTAACAAGGTTATGAGGAGATAGCGGGTCTGTCGCTGCTGCTCTGCCAGGCCCTTGTCATGCGCAGACTGCTGATGCTCCAGAGCTTTCTTGAGGGTCTCGACTTCCTCCTGCCAAATCATAGCCTTAAGATCTCGCAAGGCATTCGGAGCCCACCTCTGTTCCATCCACTCGATAATGTCCTGCTTCACTTTGTAGACAGCCCCTCGGACTATGTCGAAAGGCGGGCCGAACAGGTCGACCATCCCGTCCAAATCATCCAGCACAACCGCTCCGGGCTTAGCCGGGCGCCACTGCGCGGCGTGCCTGGGGAGATAATCAAGTGTGGTTTGTCCCAGGAAAGGAACGAGCTTCCTTGTAAGGAACCGCTCCCGTGGTATCGGCTCAGCAAGTTCGGTGAGGCCCAATGTACAGAACTCCTCCCTGTATGGCAATGTGATGACTGCCTTTGTGTTATTAGTAAGGGATACATGCAACTTCCCATACCAAGTCGGGTCGACCCTAGCCGAGCTCTGCGAAAGGCCCTCACCCATGATTCTAGCTCGGCATAGGACTAACCCCGAATGTTTCGGCGTGACGATGATGTATTCGTCTGTCAAGACCAAAACAGTCTCGCCCGGGTCGATCTTCAAGGGACGCTCCCTCGTAATAGTCTGCTTCTCGGCTTTTCGAAGAGAATAGGCCTCGTTTCCCACGCTGAGGTCGTAGACCACCGTTCCGAGATTCTCGTCTCTGAACGGGTAGATACCCAGTCGGTCTCCAAGATCAGTCCATCGACCGCTTTCGCAAAGGCTTACAGCGTCCCCGAGCGGCATTTCAAGCAAGCGTGCCTTCAACTGGCCTGCGGTGAGAAACGGCATCGGCTGGTGTCTCCTCTCAAAAGCACTAAATTATGTTGCGAAGTGTGTTACGGGGCATTGGGATTGTCAAGTGGGTATTGTTGCGAATCGAATCGGAACAAGTGCCCACGGCCGACGGTGTTTGTATCGATGTTCTTTGTGGGCGTGATTTCAAGTCGTTTCCACTAGCGGGAGCTCTCGTTCGCGCAGAGGCTCGGCCGCATACTTCAGGGCTTCACGAAGGTCTTCGCGTTCCAGGTCGGGGTAGGCCCGGAGGATCTCATCTTCCGTCATGCCGTCGGCGATCATACCGACGACGGTAGCGACGGGTATGCGCAAGCCGCGGATACAGGGGACGCCGCCCATTTGCTGTGGATCTGTCGTAATGCGTTGGAATTTCATTCTCCCTGCCTCCACGTGCTTCCGTCCGCCTGACTCTAGCTGCAATTCTAGCAAATTGGCAGCGTGACTCTCCGGAATAATGCCCACTTTCACCCCACCGGCTGCGGGAAGTAAGCCGGGTAGGTGCGTTGGAAGGGTTTCTTCTCGCGGTAGGAGCGGGCCAGTTCCAGGTAGATGCCCAGGTCGCGGTCGAGGTCGGACTGGGTGCCGTCGAAGTAGAAGTTGCGGATGGGAATCCCGCCGTAGTCCTTGCTGAGCTTGGGGTAGATGGACTCGCTCACGATGCCGTTCATGCAGGTGAAGGGGCTGATATCGATGATGCCGTCCGCGCCGTGCTTGGCGAGGTAGGCGGCCTTGCCGACACTCAACACCATTTCGCCGAGCGCCCCGCTGGCCGGCAGATAAGGCCACGCCAAGTCCAGGATCTCCTGGATGTCCTCTGGCTCCTCGTAGCCCACAAAATCTTCCTGAAAGGGCGCCGTCAAGGCGTGTTCGTCGGCGAGCTGGACGTGCGACCGGATCTTGGCCTTGAGCATGTCGAGAGAAATGGTGCGACCGCGCAGGCGCAGCTTGCGTTCCACGTCCGCGTTGGTGTAAGCGACCCACTCGGCGATGTGGCTGAGCCAGGTTTCGGCTCCGAACCCTTCCAGCCGGCGGACGAGGTCCTCATTCGAGAAGGTGTGCAGGCGGCAGAAGATCTCGCCCACCACGCCGATCAGCGGGGCTTCGGGGTCGTAGTTCGCGGGGATGCGACGGAAGCGCTCCCGCGCCCGCACCAGCGAGGCGACCAGCGAGCGGAGCTGGCAGCCGGGGTCGGCGCAACTGGATTCCAGGGTGTCGCAGAAGTCGCGCAGGCTCTCCTGGTAGGCGCCTTCGGCCGCGCCGGGCGTGGTTTCATAGGGCCGTGTCTTGAGCAGGGCCCGGTGGAGCGTATCCCCACCCACCAGCGCGCGCCAGGCTCCGCGCACAAACAAGCTGCCGATGTCACCTAGGTCCGCGTAACCGTTCTCGCTGGTGGGGGAAAGCACCTCGATGCCGCCCCAGCCCGCGTCGCGTAAGACCTTCCGCAGAAAGTGCGCGTACTGGCCGAAGCGGCAAGGGCCCTCTGCCGTGGGCATGAAGAAAGCGGCACGCTTGGGATCGAACCCGGGTGCCTCGATGACGCGCATGAAATCGCCCACCGTCACCTTGGCGGGATAGCATTCGTCGCCGGTGGTGAACTTGGCGCCCAGTTCTTGCGTCCGCTCGTTCGACGTCGGCGTGGGTTCCGCGTCGATACCCAGCCAGCGGAAACAGGCCGCGAAGCATTCCGGACTCCCCTCGCCCATAGTAGGGATATAGACCTTCTTCCCCGCCAGGGGGTGCTGGGGGTTGATCTTGCGGCTTACGTGGCGATGGCGGAAGGCTGGCATCGCAAGAACCCTTTGCTATCCAGATAAGCTTCGCAGCGCGTGATGAAGCCTGCGTCATTCGAGTGGCCGTCGAACTGGAGCACCAGCGAGGGCCTGCCGGCCGCGTCGTCCAGGAACGACTTGATGTAGGAATCCGGCCCGCACTTGAAATTGGAGATGTAGATCAGGTGCAAGTTGCGGTGGCGCTGAGCGATGCGCGCCGCAGCCAGGATTCTCCGTCCCGAGTTCCAGTACATGTTCGGATTCACGTCGGAGATATCTTCCAGGTCCAGGGGCAGGAAATCCATCGGGAGGACATTCGCGCCGTAGATGGTGCGGAGCTTGCGCGGGATGTCGCAGTTCCCACTGCGGTCGTAGATGTTATAAGTGCGGCCCAGCAGCACCAGCGCGGGCTCGCCGGTGGCGCGGAGCTTCTCGAGCGCCTGGGCGCCCGCTTCCAGCAGCGTGTCGGTAAAAGCACCTTGGGCCGCATAGGCCGCCAGGACGGCCCGGTCGCTCGCCCGCCGCGAAATCTTCAGGGTCCGCGCGAACTCCCCCAGCTCTTTTTCGACATGCTTCCTGCCGTAGCGAAAGTGGACAGTGGGCGCCAAGAACTTCCCCCGCACATCCTCCAGTTGTGGCACGGCCCGCACGACAAAGGGGAGAGTCTGGTTCCAGGGGCACATGTGGGAGTCCACCCGGCTCGCCGGGGCCTCGTCGTTGACGGCGTTGGGGATGAGGATGTAGTCCACGCCCCGCTCGCGCAATTCCTGAACGTGCCCGTGGGCCAGTTTGACCGGAAAGCAGGGCTCGGCGATGGTCAACTCCTCACCCAGGGCGGTAATCCTTCGGTCCGTGGGCGACGAGACCACGACATCGAAGCCCAGTTCCTGGAAGTACGCGCACCAGAAGGGGAAGCGGTCGTAGAAATACATGCTGCGCGGAATACCCACCGTGGGTCGGCCGCCTCCCTGGGGCGGTGCGTAGCCTTCCTCGAGCGCCTTGTCGCGGAACTCGAGCAGGTCCTCGATGACCGGTTGACGGTCGGTGCGGGCACGCTTGCGGAACTTGTCCGAGCACTTGTCGCCCCAAT
>JALHUF010000023.1 GCA_022866195.1 Terriglobia bacterium | reverse complement strand
GTCCTCCAGGCTCCGGGTGGGAGTCCAGCCCGTGTGGGCCCTAAGCTTGCGGACATCCGCAACCAATAGGGGCGGTTCTTCAACCGCAGCAGGCATTGCTCCGAATTCTACGTTCTCGCTGCCCCTCACCAACCGTGCAATCATTTCCACAAGAGTGCGAATCTTCACGGGTTGCCCGGAGCCGATGTTCACCGGACCCGAGAAGTCACTCTGCGCGACGGCCCACACGGCTGAAGCCACATCTTCCACGTAAAGGAAATCCCGAATCTGCTCTCCCTGTGTGCACTTGGCCGTCTGGCCGTTAAGCAAAGCCAGAACCACCGAGGGAACTAACCTCTCCTTGGGCTCACCCGGGCCAAAGAGGTAAAAGAAGCGAGTCCAAGCAAAGCCCATTGACACACGCTCGCAGTAGGCTTGAAGTATTTGGCGAGTTGCGTTCTTACAGACGCCATATAGACTCCGAGGCTTGAGGGGTGTAACTGCTTCAGAGAGGAACCCGTAATCCCAATCATATTCGGCACAGGTGCCGGCGGCCACAAGTCGCTTGCATCCGGATTCGGCCAGGGCCTTTGCCAGCGACAAACTCATACTTGCGCAGTCCAGGTTTTCCGGAGCCGTCCAATATTGGCCTGGCACGGCATACCAGGCGAGATGGATAGCGCAGTCGGGCCGGATCTCGGAAATCATGGATCGAACAGCACCCTCATCTCTCAGATCAAGCTCCAGAAAATGGATTCGCTCAATCAAATCCATCAAGCGTTCTTGACCTACGCCTTTCCGATCCACACCGTAGACGGTATGGCCGTCCTGAACAATCCGACGCGTCACGTGGGATCCGATGAATCCAGAGGCTCCCGTCACTAAGACACGCATACCTCGCCTTGTCTTTAGCGTTGTTTGATCGCCCAATCGTACGGAATGTGGTTCTTAAACGGATCCATCCGTTCCGAGAGCGAAGGGTCGTGAGGATGAGTGCAGCAGTTCGCCACGATGGCAAGGGGATCGCTCATGCCTTTGAAGCCGTTCCAGACCTGGGGGGGAATGACGGCCAGCGAATAGTCGTCCGGCCCAAGGAAAACTTCCGTCAGTTCTCCCCTCGTCGAAGAGTTCTCCCGGTCATCGTAAAGGACCAGCTTGATCCGCCCGAAGATACAGGCGTAGTTGAGGGTCATCTCGCGGTGGCGATGCCATCCCTTCACGACCCCGCGATAGACGGAGGAGAAATAGATCTCTCCGAACTGGATGAAGTGTGGGTCGGTGCCCTTCAGCATATGGCAGATCGTCCCCCGCTCATCAGGGATGCGCCGGAGTGGAATGACCTGAACACCTTCAATCATGGCTACACCACATGAGGCTCTGGGATCGGGATGATGAAACGGCCGCCGCGCCGACGGTACTCAGCTTGCTGCTCCAGAATCTCTTCGGCAAAGTTCCAGGTGAGTAGCAAAACGTAGTCCGGCATCGCCTCCAGGAGTTTCCCCGGCGGAAAAATCGGAAGGTGTACTCCTGGCATGTACCGCCCCTGCTTATAGGTACTCCGGTCGACCACAAACTCCAGGGTCTCGCGGCCAATTCCGCAATAGTTCAACAGCGTGCTGCCTTTGGCGGCGGCGCCATAGGCCGCGAGGCGTTTCCCTTCTCCCCGCAGCCCTCTAAGCAATTTCAGTAGGTCGGCCTTGACCCTCGCAACACCTCCCGAGAAACGCTGGTAGAACTCTAGCCGATCGACTCCCCAGGCCGCCTCTTGCTCCAGCAGGGCCGAAACAGACGGCTTCCGGTGGGTCCGTGCCTTAGCCGCTGCATACAGCCGCAGCGAACCGCCATGGATGGGAAGGCGTTCCACGTCCTCAATGACCAGTCCGTGTCGTTGAAAGAGGCGATCAAGGGTTGTTAGTGAAAAATAGCACAAGTGCTCATGATAGATGGTGTCAAACTCACACTGATCCATCATCTCCTTTAAGTAAGGGACCTCGATAACCGCCATCCCATCGCCTTTGAGCAGAATCCCAATTCCCTCGACCAGGCCGTTGAGATCCGGAACGTGCGCCAGGACATTGTTGGCATGAATAACGTCCGCGCCCCGTCCTTCCTTTCGAAGCTGGCGCGCGAGGGCCTGGCCAAAGAACTCGCAGAGGGTAGGAATGCCGTGTTCTTTTTCAGCAACCTGCGCGATGTTGGAGGCCGGTTCGATGCCCAGCACAGGAACACCCGCCCGCTTGTAAAATTGGAGCAAGTACCCATCATTGCTCGCGATTTCAACCGCGAGCTTGCTTGCATCCAACGGCCGCGAAGCGAGCAGGCGGCTGACGAGCACCTCGGCGTTGCGGACGACCGTGTCGGAAAAAGACGAGAAGTATGGATAATTGCTGAACAGTGTCTCGGGAGGAACCGTCTCCAAAATCTGAACCAGAAAACACTCCGGGCAGAACGCCAGGTCGAGTGGATACCTTGCCTCCGGCAGATCTAACTCGTGGGCCGTCAGCAAGGCATTCGCGAGCGGGGTTTCCCCTAGCGATAACACTAACCTGAGGCCTACCTTTCCGCAGGACCGACAGAGGACAGCCAAGCTATTCAACCGGATTTTCCCCCAGATACTTCTTGTACCATTCGATGGTTTCGGTTAACCCGTCGTCCAGCGTGTACACAGGCCGCCATCCGAGCACTCGTGCGGCCTTGGCCGAGGAGAGGTACTGATTGCGGATTTCACCTTTGGCTTGGTTGAGGACGGTTGGCTGAATGTGTTCGCATTTCATAATCCGCCGAATCCTATTGACAATGTCCAACACCGTAACTCGAGATTCCGTACTGAAGTTGAAGCTCTCTCCAGCGACCTGCAGTGAATCAAGCTGTTCGGCGAGGTTGAGGTACGCCCTGGACACGTCCTTGACGTAAATGTAGTCGCGAATGTACTTGCCGTCGCTCCGGATCAAGGGACGTTCGCCCCGATACAGAGACCGGATGGTGCCGGGGACGATGCGGGTCCAATTCAGGTCTCCTCCACCATAGACGTTGCCACACCGGGCGACGGCCACGGGGAGGCCGTAGGTGCGGTGGTAGGACTGAGCAATCAAGTCCGCGCAGCTTTTGGACACTTCGTACGGATGCCGTCCCTGCAAAGGCATCTCCTCGGTGTAGGGGAGGTGCTCCTGCTCCCCGTAAGCCTTGTCGCTTGAGGCCACGACCACCCGCTTGGCCAGGCCGGAATGAAGGCGACAAGCCTCCAGCAAGTTCCAGGTGCCGCGGATATTGGTCTCAAAGGTCGGCAAGGGAGAGCGCGAGGCCACGCTGACAATCGCCTGCGCCCCGAGATGGATGACCGTATCGCATTCGTATGCCAGGAGAGCGCGTTCCAGAGTCCGGAAGTCTTCGAGCCTTCCGTTCACCACATGAACGCGGCGAACATAGCCGCTGCGGTGGAGTTCCGACTGCGGGTCAGCATCCAGAACCAGGGCGATCACTTCCGCGCCGTGGTCAATCAGATCCTTGACCACCCACGAACCTATAATGCCGGTGGCCCCGGTGACCAGAACACACTTTTCAGCCCAGAATCCGGAAGTGCCCTTCATTCCCTCCAAACCTTCCACGGGGCGCTTTTCTTCCACATCTCGTTCAGCGCCACGAAGTCACGGTAGGTGTCCATAGAATGCCAGAATCCCGTATGTAGATAGCTCATCAGCTGGCCGTCCTGGACGAGGCGCTCCAGGGGTTCGCGCTCGAGAACACATTGGTCATCATCCGTAAGGTAGTCAAAGAAACGCCGGCGAAAGACAAAAAAACCTCCACTCACATAGCCGTCCTTGGCTTGGGGCTTCTCACCGAACTCTCTTACCCGACCGCCGTCCACTGCGAGCTCTCCATAGCGTGAAACGGGACGGACTCCCGTCACTGTGCCAGTTTTGCCGTGCTGCAAATGGAACTCCCAGAGTTTGGCCAGATCGATGTCGCCCAGACCATCACCATAAGTGACCATGAAATGGTCTTCCTGGATGTACGTTTCAATTCTCTTGATGCGGGTACCGGTCATGGCTTGCAGGCCGGTCTCCACAAAGGTGATGGTCCAGTCCTCGTGCGCATTGGAATTGTGGATTCTCGACATGCCTCCCGAATCAAGCCGCAAGGTAAAGTCACTATTCATCAGCCGGTAGTTGAGGAAATACTCTTTAATCATGTGACCTTTGTAGCCTAAACAAAGCACGAAATCTTTGAAGCCATAGTGCGCGTAAATCTTCATGATGTGCCAAAGGATGGGCTTGCCACTGATCTCCACCAGCGGCTTCGGTCGGAACTCTGTTTCCTCCCTTAAACGGGTTCCCAAACCCCCGCACAGGATCACAAACTGAGTTCTCATGGCGTCATTCCTTGAACTGCGGCTACCGCCTCCGCTCTGCCCGCGTGGCTCGCGGCACGTTCGGTGAGTACCTGTTGGAGGTAGGACCTGACCTGGTCCCGATTCTTATGGGCAAAATACCAATCGATCGTCTGACGCAACCCGTCCATGAAGCAAACCCGGGGTTCCCAGCCAAGCAGTTGCTTGGCGAGCCTGTTGTCCGCCACGCGGTTCAGAGGACCCGTAGGCATTTCGGGATGCAATTCGATGGGAGCGTTGTGGCCTGTGTAACGAAGGACCTCGCGGGCAGCATCGATCACGCGGATGCGCTCCATGGTGCCGAGATTGATGGCGGTTCCGTCGTCAATCTTCTCCGCGGCCGGGATGGTGCCGGCAACGATGTCGCTGACGTGCGTCCAGTTGCGGATTTGCTCGCCATTCCCCCAGACGACGTAGGGATTCTGCTTGACGAAGGCGCGGGCGATCATGGCGATGACGGCGTGGTTTTCGTGTCCCCGTTCCCCGTACACGGTGAAGTAGCGCAGCGACACCGACTTAACGCCGCGATCCTTATGCAGGGCACGCAGCGTCATCTCACCCATGAGCTTGGCCCAGCCGTAGGTGTTGTCAGCGTCATAAGGCGGGCCAACCTTGTCCTCGGTGAGGTAGAGGATTTCGTCGGGGTTGGTTTGGAGGTAATTGGGGTACACACAACCTGACGAGGAGTAAACAATCTTCGGTACTCGCGCCTTGAGACAGGCACGAAAGACCAGCCCGTCGAGAAGCAGGTTCGTGGCGCAGGCCGCCTGATGGAGATCGACGTAGCCGCGTCCGCCGTGGTCGGCGGCAAGGTGAAAGACGATGTCCATGTCTCGTGCCGCCCGCTCCGCAACGTCCTGCTCCAAGAGGTCAGCCTGAATTAATTCCACGGCGCGGCTTTGAATATGCCCCTGGATGTTCTCCAGCTTGCCGCTGCTCAAGTTGTCAATGATGCGGACCAGGGCCCCGCGCTCCACCAGCGCATCGACGAGGTGCGAACCAATAAAGGAAGCGCCCCCGGTCACCAGAACTTTCTTCCCGCGCCAGCTCATATAGATTCCTCCTTGGGCTTACTCGTAGTTCTTCAGACCGCTGAGTTCCAGAATGACGTAAGCGGCAAATTGCGGACCGTAGACGAAGGCCCGACGCCACGTCCGGCGCGGCTCATGGAAGAAGCGCCATAACCATTCGAAGCCCGATTCTTGAATCCACGGCGGCGCATTCTTTACTCGACCGCTCACGAATTTGAAGGCCGCTCCGATTGCGACCACCACCGGCGCGTTGAGCTGGTCGCGATGGGCAAAGATCCATCTCTCCTGCTTCGGCAGGCCCAACCCCACCCAGAGGACGTCCGGCTTCGCCTGGTTGATCATGTGGATGATTTGGGCATCCTCGTCGGGCGTGAGTTCACGAAAAGGCGGAGAGTAAGCGCCCACGATTCTTAGGTCGGGAAAACGTTCCGTCAACCTGCGCGTCGACAGGGCTAAAACTTCTTCGGTGTCACCGTAGAAGAAGTTTGAATAGCCCTTATGGCTTGCCAAGTCGCAAAATCCCCACAGCAAGTCGGCGCCTCGAACTTGTTTCGTGGCACAGGAAGCCTTCCGGGCTGCAGCGCGCGCTGTCCATTTCCCGTCAGAAACCGAAAGGGCCGCTGACTCCAGAATAGCCCTGAACTCGACCTTTTTATGACCTTCAACGATGCCATGCGAGCTGGTAACCGCAACCCAGTAGCGTGCGTCGCGCGCGCAAATCCACTGCTCCATGAGCTGAAGAACCTCGCGCACGTCAACGACGTGCACCGGAACACCCAGAACACGCACACACGGAGGGGTCACAGCTCGGTTAGCTGAGTAGCTGCTGATCATCTTTACGCCCCCTTACGTGAATGGCTTGACAATTGCCCGGTCATGCTCCGCAGGCGAGAAGGAGGTCTTGGGTAAGGTCCTTCCGGGGAGGGCAGTCCTTATCCGGCGCACCCGAAATGCTCCGAGCCATCGCGGAACCTTCGGCAATCGAACCTCCCACCCGGCCGTGAATGTGACTAAGAATGAGAACAAGATGAGCCGCAGATCGAGCCAAAAGCTTTGCCTTTTGATGTAGAGGAGGTCGTAGCGCAGTTTTTGCCTTCGGGATAACTCGCTATGACCATAGACCTGAGCCAACCCTGTCAGACCAGGGCGGATAGCGTGGCGCCGGTCGAAAGTGGGTATCTCCTTACGAAATTGCTTCACTAGCTCAACCCATTCCGGCCGTGGGCCTACCAAGCTCATGTCCCCCCGCAGGATGTTCCACAACTGAGGGAGTTCGTCCATGGCTGTGGCGCGAAGAATCCGTCCGGTGCGGGTGATGCGTGGGTCATCCTCGGATGCCGGCACGGCACCCCACTTGTCTTCTGAATCCGGGACCATGGAACGGAACTTGAGACCTGTAAACTCGCGTGTGTCTTTGCCTACGCGTCGTTGTCGATAGAAAACGGGTCCGCCATCTTCGAGCTTTACGGCCAGCGCGATTAGCCCCCACAGAGGTAGCGACACGGCCAAACCTATTCCCGAGACGAGAATGTCGAAGGTGCGCTTTAACACGCGCCAGCTTGTGAGCTGTGGTTTGGGGACTGTTTGCTCTTCAAATGACGCTTGAGGGAGTAATAAGACTACGGATCGACGTGAGGATAGCCCGGTGATGCCAGTCAAACTGCAAGCTTCCGTCAAGTCGCGCCAGAAGGTTCATCGCCTTGGCACGATCGAAGATGTTTTCAATTTGGCTGTCAGAGAAGCTTGCCGCCAGCTTCCGCGCGAAATACCCGGTAACCAGCTCGCTGCCAAATGCCCGGCGCCAATAGCGTTCAAATTCACCGAAGGTCTGGATGGAGAACTGACCTTCGTGAAAGGCTCGCAGGATTACCTCCGCCGCTAGTTCAGCCGACAGCAGACCGTAGTGGATGCCTCCACCGGTTGAAGTCTTCACGTGGCCCGCAGCCTCTCCGATCGCCAGGATTCTTTCCGTAGCACACCTGCCGACAGGCGCCTGGGCAATCGCTTTTGGGGAGAGTCTAACCTGAGGGTCACGAAGCCCTGGCGCGATTCTGAGTATGAGCGCATCAAAAAACGGCCTTGGATCCAGGGCGGTGGTCATGATCCCAATGCGGGCGCGCCCGTGGCCAAGCGGTATGTTCCAGCCGAAGGCTCCGGGTGCGACGGACCGGCCTACATACACCTGTGTGGGATGGGAGTCGCCGCCCTGGGGCAACGACACGTCAGCCTGGATAGCGTGCAGGAATTCGCGGGGCTTGGCCAACCCCAGGATCTTGTTGAGAGCAAAATTCACGCCCGAAGCAATGACAGCCACGCGAGTTCTCAGCGTCCCAGTGCCCTGTTCTGGCGTGCGGAAGTGCAGAACCACGCTCTGCTTCTCAGGTTGGATCGACTCCACATACCTTCCGGGCCAAATCTCGGTGCCCACGGATGAGGCACGATCAGCCAGGTCGCGATTGAACTGCCCCTTATCCACCACGCGGGCCAACGGGGCGGTGGTTTTGTGCTCCAGCGCTCTTCCGGCGGGAGAGATGGCCTGAATGCAGGAAATGCTTGCCAGGACCGAGCGGGTGGGAAGGCCAAACCGCATGAAGGCATCCTCGCCGATCACACCGGCGCAAATGGCAGCTTCGCCGACTTGTGTCCGGGCCTCGAGGAGAAGCACGTCAAGCCCGGCGCTGGCCAGTCGATATGCAGCGTGCAATCCTGCGGGTCCAGCTCCAACCACCACTACGTCTCTCAATCGGTGTGCTCCGTCTCAAATGTTTATCTAGGGGTTCTCTAAGAGAATCTGTGACTGTTTTACTCGGCACATCAAATGCCACCTGCCCAGGCACGACCGGGCCAGGAATCTTCCTCTGCCCTAGTTAGGTTCCTTGCTCTTAGTTCAGGGCTTCTAAGCACGGCGCAGTGTATCAGGACTGGGGCAAGCCCGGTTCTCCAGTTGATTGCTCTGCCCAGCCTCCCCATGAGGAAACCGGTTGCCCAAGGTATAGACTTTCGTAGCGATTGCTACCGACACCGCAAACCACGCGGCGTTGGCGGGGATGTGGAGATTGAAATCCACCAAACTATGGATGAGCAATCCACAGCACCCCAGCGCGGCGCCTAACTGGATCCAACCGACTTCGTTCCGAAGCCTTTCGGCGAGCTGCCGAAACGCCAGACGCAAAAACAGCAGCAGTCCTCCCAGCATCAGCCCTGCCCCCACTAGTCCCGTTTCCGCCAGGGCCTCGGCATAGTCGTTGTGGGCATGGTCATACACGGCGTCTCCCGGAAAGCTTCGATAGCGTGGATAAGCGGTCTCAAAACTCCCTAGGCCTGTACCTAGCCAGGGATGATCGCGCCAGATCCGAAGCGAATCGATTGCAACCATTGTCCGCTCGCCGAGCGTAGCCTCAGGTGACTGTGCGAGGTTAGCCACCGTCGTCAAGCGCTTCGAGACCTCGCCTGGGTCCATCCAGAAGAAGAGCAGCGCTGCTGCAACAATTCCCACGCCGACTAGCGTCGCCCGAGCTTTTCGGCCGGGGGTGCGACTGAACTTATGGACTACTGCACTCAAGATCAGGATCTCTCCCAGCAAGGCAATCATCCCGCCACGCGACCCTGACAATAGCAGCGCGGCAACCGGTACGAGCACGGAGAACCTTAGCAGAGTGCGCCACGACTGGGACTCGCGGCAGGAGAGCACGAAGGCCGCGGCAATAGGGATCAACATCTCCATCAAGCCGGCATAGTGGTTGTGGTTGACGTAGGGCCCAAAGACATAACCACCCCAGCGGAGCTTCACCGTCCAGTAGATGGTTCCTCCGCTGGAGAAGAATTGGAGGATGGCGAACAGCGCCAAGGCGAAAGCAAAGAGAGTTACCGTCAGCCCCAACGCGCCCCAGACCCTCGGGGAGGCAAAGGCAAGAAGCTGGCCGGCCAGAAAGAAGACAATCAGGTAGGCCACCAATTTGATCAGGGACTCGCGCGTGGCCATCGCGTCGAGCGTGAGACCGCCGTAAAGCTGAGCTGTCCCCAGCAGAACGAACAGCGCTGCCGGAACGTAGAGCGGTGACCAAACAATCCTGATCACGCCCTGGCGCACGCATCCTAGGGCCCAAAGCAGAAGCAGAAGAAGGGCCGAGATTGAAATGGCAGCCCAGGCCCACGTCTGCACTGCGCCAAAAGCGAGCGGCGCTGCGAGTAACGTTGCGATGAGCAGGACACGCGCACCACGGAAGGCGCGCGGTTGGACACGGAATCCTGTTCCGCCGCTATCTTGATAGACCGAGACCGAAGTCGGCAGCGCTGATGTGCCTGTCACGTTCGC
>JALHUF010000228.1 GCA_022866195.1 Terriglobia bacterium | reverse complement strand
TGTAAACGTCCCGGAGAAACTCCTCGCGGGGATTGTAGGTTTCGAGCGCGTCCGTGGGATTCAAGTTGCAGCGCGTGCGGTGGTTATTGGCGAACACCTCCAGCCAGTTGTGAACGCCGCCCAGCGCGAGTTCGGAGGAGAAGATATCCGCCACCATGCCGTCGTCGAACGTAATGTGCATCTGGCCGTAGTCTTCAACGTCGTCGTAGGTGGTGCGCAAAAAGGCCGCGTCCCGATAGCTCTTCAGCCGCGTGATTTCGTGGGTGCGGGCCGAAACCGTCGCCGGGCGAATGGGCTTGCCGTCACGGGTTTCGCCCTCCACGCGCTTCAGGTGCAAGGCGGCACTCAGCGGATGACAACCCTTGCCCACCAGCGACCCGCCGCCCGCGAATTTCCACATGCCGTAATAAGGCGAATGCGAGCCGCTGTGGGATTCATCGCCAATAATCCACAGAATCTGCCCGCCGCTTTTCGCCAGGATCTCGCGTTCCTTCGCCACGGCGGGAGCATAAACCCAATTCTCCGCGTAGCAGATCTTCTTTCCCGATTCACGGGCGGCAGCGAGGATGCGGTCGCAACTAGCCATCGCTTGGCGCAGCATGAGCTCCTTGGGGAAAGAGTTGCCGCGAAAATCATCGTGACCCGAACCGTAAAAGCCGGTGAAAGGCTTCTCGATGATCACGTGTTTGCCGCGCCGCAGGGCCTCGACGGCCAGCGGTTCATGCGCCGCGCCCGGAGCACAAATGTCAATCACATCGCAGACGGCACACAGCTCTTCGAACCGTTCGAAGGCTTGGACGCCGTGCTCGCTGGCGAACGCTGCGCGCGACGCGACCGATCTGGAAGTCACGCCCACCACCTGGACGGGCACGCCGTAAACCCGCCGGTAGCCTTCCCAGTGGAAGCGCGCGGCAAAGCGCGCGCCGACAATTCCTACGCGAATTGGTTCTTCCATCTGACCCCCATGTAATGAGGTTCCGCCGGAACGTCTCGTGGCGCCCATCAAGCATTTTCCTGTTGACGTCCAGCATCGGGCAGCCGATTCTATCACCACGCAGCCGAGGGGAGAATGCAAGGAACCATCTCGGCTGCCAACTCGTGTTATGAGGTTTCCCCAATGCGCGAATATTCTCGCCGCGATTTCTTGAAGCACTCCTCAGCTCTGGCCGCGGGAGCGGCGGCACTCGGGTGCAATCCGCACCTGCTCGGCGCGGAGCCTAAGCTGCAATTCCCCACCGCGCCGCGTGAGCGCTTGGCCGTGGGTTCGTGGCCGTTTCGTATGTTTATCGAAGCGCCGGAAAACAAGTGGGCGCGCGACCCGAAGTTGCCGGGGATGGACCTGAAAGATTTCGGGGCGATGGTGGTCAGGAAGTTAGGCGTGCGCAATATCGAGCCGCTCAGTTTTCACTTCCGGTCCACTGACCCGGCGTACTTGCGCGAGTTTCGTGAAGCCACGGAGAAGGCCGGGGCGCGCGTCATCAACCTGGCAGTGGATTCTCCTGCCAGCTTTTACGACCCCGATCCTGGCAAACGCGGCCAGGCGGTGGAAGTCACCAAGCATTGGATCGACATCGCAGCGACCGTGGGTTCCCCCAGCATCCGGCGCAATCTTGCCGGCCCGCAGAACGCCAAACCCGACGTGGGGAGAACGGTCGAGAGTTTGAAAGAAGTCGCGCACTACGGAGCCGGGAAGAACGTCATCATCAATCTCGAGAACGACAACAACTTCACCGAGGATCCGTTTTTCCTGGTCGAAGTGATCGAGAAGGTGAACAATCCCTACTTGCACGCGCTGCCCGACTTCTGTAATTCCATGCTCACCCACGATCAGGAGTTCAACAACCGCGCGCTCACGGCGTTGTTCAAGCACGCATACAGCATCGCGCACGTGAAAGACTCCGAGGTGGGAGGCGGCGGCAAGCTCTTTACTGTAGACGTGGCGAAATGCTTCGCGATCGCCAAGGCTAGCGGCTACCGTGGCTACTTCTCCATGGAGTGGGAAGGCCAGGGCGAGCCCTACGCCGGCACGCAGAAGCTGATTGACCTGACGCTGAAATACCTCGGGTAAGCACCGCGGGTTGGGAGGGCGGCGGCTCTGCCCGCGCCAGGGAAACTGCCGATCTGTCTTGGGATATGCGGCCTTGTGGTAGCGCTTCACCATATATGTGGTAAGATTGCACCATATGATTGACCTGCGATCCCAAGTGCGCCGGAGGCTTCTCGCCTACTATTTCACCAACCCGACCGCACGGCATTACCTTCGAGAGTTGGCGGGGTTCCTGGGAGTAGATCCTAAGAATCTCCTCCGGGAACTTCGGCGGCTTGAGCGACAACAGCTTTTCGTGTCGGAAAAGCGGGGGCGGGAAGTCTATTTTCGACTTAACCGGGGCTACCCTCTCTACCGAGAAGTGCAAGGCATTGTCCTGAAAACGGTGGGAGCGCCGAACCTGATTCGCGATGCCCTCGAACAGATCCCCCGGATCCGGGCGGCCTGCTTGTATGGGTCGTTTGCCCGGAACCAGCAGGACGCGGCCAGTGATATCGATCTCCTCATTGTCGGAAATCCTCATCCTGAGGCTTTGGCGACTTCCGTCCAGAGGCTGGAAAAGCAGTTGGGTCGCGAGATCAACTACACGCTTTTGAGTCCGGAAGACTATAGATCCCGCCAAGCACGCAAGGACGCGTTTCTGGCAGATGTCTGGCGGCGAGAGAGAATCACCCTGGTGGGCCCCCGTTGAAGAAGCTACAGCCGCAAGCGGTCGACTTTGCCCAGATCCAGCGTTTCCTGGCGAGCGCCGACAAGAAACTTGCCACCGCCCGCAAGACGCTGGAGATTGACGAGGAGGCGTCTTACCAGCTTGCCTATGAGGCCATGCTGAAAGGTTCGCTAGGCCTAGTGTTGAGCCACGGCGTTCGGCCGCGCAGCCTTCCGGGCCACCATGTTACCATCATCGAATTCGCCGAAAAGCATCTGGGCGAGAGGTTCCGGGGTATGGTCACCATGTTCGATCGCATGCGGCGCAAGCGCCACCAGGCAATCTACGATGTGAATGGATTCATCACCAAGCTCGAGGCCGAACAAGCGTTGGAAACCGCTCGGAAGTACCTCGTCGTCATCCGAGGTGAGATAGACCAGAAGAACCCGCAGGCCAGACTCGCCTGAGCGTGTCACAGGAGGGCTATTCTGCGTATCCCAGCGCATGCTCGGGAACAGCCCTTCGGCGCGGAGGCGACACTGATTATGATTCTCTTCTGCATCCTCTCGGGGCTGCTCACGGCAGCCGTTCCCCTTGGACTTCCAAGCGACACCGCGGCAGCGGCATATTCCAAGACGACGTACGTCTATAAGACAGTCGCCCGTCATCCCCTGAAGGCGGACGTTTACAGGCCGCATGATGCCCGGCGCCACCCGGTTATCTTCTGGCTTCACGGCGGCGCGTTGATTTTCGGTGACCGCACGCATATTCGGGCCGTGCAG
>JALHUF010000227.1 GCA_022866195.1 Terriglobia bacterium | reverse complement strand
GTGCTCGAGGAAAAACCTGAAGAGCCCTGCCACCGATTTGACAATCTTTTTCCGCTCCGCGCTGATTTCCGGGCGGGAATAAAGGTTCCGGTAAAGGAATCCCTTGAGACGCCGGTTCTCGCGGGCCAGGCGCGGACTCAGGCCCACCAGGCGCGCGCCTGCGGAGCGCACCTGCTCCACGGAGTGAATCTTCCGCCTCCGCAGGCGCGCCCGCGGCGCGTTGATCAGGTCTGTCACCAAGGTGTCCATGACCCGCTTGAGCGCCTCGTTAAACTTCAGCATCTCCAGGGCCGCCGGATGCGCGCGCTCGAAGGGCCGGTAAAGACGGTCAAAGAGCGGGACACCCTTGCGGATCAAGGAAAGCGAGAGGAGTTTCGCTTCGTAGCCGTCATCCAAGTCGGCACAGTTGTAGGCAATCTCGTCGGCCACGTCGATCAACTGCGCTTCCAGGGGCGGCTGCGCCTCCAGGCGATACTCGCGGAGCTCGGGGTGAAGCCGTGGGTCATAGCTTCGCGAGTGCTTGATGATGCCCTCGCGAACTTCGAAGGTCAGGTTCAGGCCAGGAAATTCCACATATTTCTGCTCGAAATTCTCCACGATGCGCAGGGCATGCAGGTTGTGGTCAAAGCGGTCGTGGTGGAGCTTCATCAGCCGGTCGATGGTCTCTTCGCCCGCATGGCCGAAGGGCGGGTGGCCCACATCGTGGACCAGGGCCAGCGCTTCCACCAAATCCGTGTTTAAGCCCAGCGCCAGCGCCGCGGTGCGGCTGATCTGGGCCACCTCCAGCGTGTGGGTCAGGCGGTTGCGAAAATGGTCGGAGTAGCGCCGGGTGAAAACCTGCGTCTTGTTTTCCAGGCGCCGGAAAGCGCGCGCGTGGATAATGCGGTCACGATCGCGCTCGTAATCGTTGCGGTAGGGATGCGCAGGCTCGGGGCAACGGCGGCCGAGCGTCTTCTCGACGGCCATCGCATACCTGGCCAGCCTAGGTCTCTCGGTGCGGGGCATCAGACCCTGAACATACATCGTCCGGATAGGCGTTAGACGCCACTGACTATAGCACAACCCGGCCAAGGTCCGAGACGGGGTGGCGACCACAAAAGAGATAGTGGGCGGGAAGCTCCCGGAGCCAAAGAATGAGCAAGAGGAGGAGATTCTTCGCCTTTACAGTGACGCGGTGGAAGGTTTGAATCTGGTTTGGGAGGCTGCCATGGCCGGGCACACGGGGGCAAGGGAAGTCCTCGCTGACCTGGCCGACAAGCTCGCGACGCGGGGCGGCAACTGGCGGCAGATGAAATATATAAAGAAAAGGAGGTGAAGCGACGATGAAATAGGGGATGGCTCGCGCACTTGTCCGAGTCGGGGAACTACTCCTTGCCGGGACATTACTATGGAATCCGCTCGATGTTTCGGGGCGCGAGGCGCACGCGGCCGGCCGGCATGCAGTGCCAAGATCCCAGGGCGCATCCTTATGTAAAGGACAGCGGAACCGGCAGGGGAGGATCCGAAGGAGCACGCGGGCAAGGCGCGAGTTTATGAGAGAAACTGGATACCCGCGCGGTCGGCCGGGCTACGTCATCGACCATATTGTGCCGCTTGCCTGCGGAGGCGCGGACAGTCCGGATAATATGCAGTGGCAAACGCGCGCTGAAGCAAAGGCTAAGGACCGCACCGAACGCCGAGGTTGCCGATGAGTCAACCGAGGCCAAGGACAGCGAAGCATTGGGCCTACGGTTGCTTAGGCCTCGCCGTGCTTCTGATTATCTGGGCGGTGATCGCAAGTTTCACGGGAAAGAAAACCCCCACTCCGCCGCCTGCGGCTGCGCCCGTGATAAAGCCTCCTGATCTCATTGTTCAAAGAAAATTGAAGAAGGAACACGCTTTGCGCCTCGACGCTTCTGCCCAGATTGAAGATGTATTGGTTCAAGGTGGGTATGATGTCCAGGTCGTTCTGATGACCGACAATGATCGGCACATCGTCGTTGTTGGCGCGCCCGTAGACCGGCTGTTTGTCCGCCAGTTCGCCGCTTCAGGAATCCGAAGAAGGCTAAAGGAGAGAGGAATCGACGAAGTTACCTTTATGAAGGACAGGTTTAGTTGGGTCGCTGAGTGGGACGTCTTTTACAACAAGCTTGAAGCTCTTCCCTGAACTGCCCACCACCACCAGCCTGGCCGCCAAGCTCAAAGCAGGAATTTTTCAGAAAATCCTACTAGGAAGCCAGGGCCTGCCAAATTTTCCGCCCCCGTGAGCCATTTTGTCTGGTCCGGTTGCAATTGGTCCGTTCCCCAAGTTGTTCCCCAACCTTTTGTCCCCTATTTCCCGAAAGTCTCTGCAACCATCTCATTTCACACGATTTACTCAAACTTTAGGAATAAGCTCGCCGTTCCCCAAGTTTCCGCCGCCGCGGCACGAAGAATCAACAACTTACAGCCGTCAACTTGGGGAACGCCCGCCCCGACTCCAACTTATCCTTCCCCTTCCATTTTCCGTAGAACCCCTAAATCACCTATAATCACCGCCAACCACCTCAACCACCACTCCACCCTACCCCGCCCCCAGAAAAAGGGGCAATAAGCAGTGCCCGCTCGTCTGCTATAATGCCCGGTTAGTTGAAGGCCGCCCTGCGAGGCGCGTTTAACCGAGCAGTTATGGGCAGTGCCCCGCGCCGCGCGACCCGGCCAGGACAGAGTCCTCATGTCAGGAATCATCGGCTACATCGGGAACAAGCGAGTGGTACCCGTGCTGCTCGAAGGCTTGCAGCGGCTCCAGTACCGCGGTTACGACTCGGCGGGCCTGGCGGTGATCCGCGAGGGCAAGCTCGAGATCCGCCGCGCCACGGGAAAACTCCGTAACCTGGAAGAGGTGATTCGCCTCCACCCGCTGGACGGCACTTACGGCATCGGCCACACCCGCTGGGCGACCCACGGTGCACCCACGGAAGAAAACGCGCATCCGCACCGCGATTGCCACGGCACCGTGGTCGTGGTGCACAACGGCATAATCGAGAACTACCTGGAGTTGAAAAAGCAACTAGAGGACGAGGGCCACAGGTTCACCACTGAGACCGACACGGAAGTGATTGCCCACCTCATCGAGAAGCACCTCAACGGCGCTGCCGCGAACTCGGGTTCCTCTCCCGCGAAGACGGAAAGTCTCGAGGAGGCGGTGCGGCTTGCGGTGCGTCAGCTCACGGGCGTCTTTGCGCTCGCCATTATTTCCACTAAGGATCTGCACAAGATCGTGGCCGTGCGGCAGGGGCCACCCGCGGTCATCGGCCTGGGTAAAGACGAATACTTCGTGGCGAGCGACGTCCCGGCCATCCTCTACCACACCCGCGACCTTTTCTTCCTGGCCGACGGCGATCTGGCCGTGCTCACTCCGCACGGCGTAAGACTCAGCGACTTCGACGGCCATCCGGTCACGCGGCGAGTCCAGCACATCACCTGGGACCCCATCCTGGCTGAGAAGGGCGGCTTTCGCCACTTTACGCTGAAAGAGATCTACGAACAGCCCCGCGCCGTGCGCGATACGACGCTGGGCAGGATTTCGCCCGAGAGCGGCCAAGTGTTCCTGGACGAAATGGAGATCAGCGAAGAAGATTTCCGCTCGCTCCGTGATATCAAGATTGTGGCGGCGGGGACCTCACGCCACGCGGGCTTGGCAGGCAAGATCATGATCGAGCGGCTGGCCCGGGTGCCCGTGGAAGTAGACTATGCTTCGGAATTTCGCTACCGTGACCCGCTGCTCGACCCGCGGACGCTCACCATCCTCATCACGCAGTCGGGCGAGACCGCCGATACCATCGCCGCCCAACGCGAAGCTCACGCCAAGGGTTCGAAAACCCTGGCCATTTGCAATGTCCTCGGCAGCATGGTCCCGCGGGAGGCCAACGGCACGATTTACACCCACGCCGGCCCCGAGATCGGCGTGGGCTCGACTAAGACTTTCACCTCGCAGTTGGCCGGGCTCTACCTCTTCGCGGTGTACCTGGGCCAGACGCGTGGCGTGCTGTCGGCCGCCGACGCCAAGAAACTCCTGGCCGCCCTCACCGCCTTGCCCAAGCAACTGGAGTCCGTGCTGCAAAAGGACGAGGAAATCGAAGACTTGGCGCGCCTCTTCCATCGCTCGACGGATTTTCTCTTCCTCGGGCGCGGCGTGCATTTCCCGGTGGCGCTGGAAGGCGCGCTGAAGATGAAGAAAATCTCTTACATCCACGCCGAAGCCTATCCGGCGGGCGAGATGAAACACGGCCCGAATGCTCTCATCACCGACGGGCTGCCCGTGGTCGTCATCGCCACCTGCAACTGGGAGTCGCCGTACTCGCGGCAGCGATACGAACGCACCATTTCCAACATCAAGGAAGCCAAGGCGCGCGGCGCCACCATCCTGGCCCTGGTGACGGAGGGTGACCGCGAAGTTCGTGCCACGGCGGATCACCTGATCGTTCTGCCGCTCACCATCGGTATGCTCTCCACGATTCTGGAAGTCGTGCCGCTGCAACTGCTCGCCTACCACATCGGCGTGTTGCGCGGCTGCGACGTGGACCAGCCGCGGAACTTAGCGAAGTCGGTGACGGTGGAGTGATCAGGCCGCGACACTTGCTCATAGAGGAGTCAAGAAACCGCTTGAGAGTCGAAAGTCGAAGGCCCGCTCCTTCGACCTTCAACTTTTGACTTTCGACCGCGCTCCCCTCTCGCGCGCCTCCCCACGCAAGGTCGTATGAAACTCGTTTACTCCGACCACTACGACCTGAACCTCGGCAACCACGTTTTTCCCTCCATCAAATATCGCTTGATCAAGGAAGCTTTGCTGCGTCAGGGCCAGGCGAAACCTGAAGACTTCGTCGAGCCCCCCATGGCTGCGGACGACGACGTGGCCCTGGTCCACGACCGCGAGTACATCCGGAAGCTGCAAACCGGCAAACTTTCGTACCTGGAAATCCTGCGCATGGAGGTCCCTTATTCTCCGGAACTCATCCGCGCCGTCTGGCTCTGCGCCGGAGGCTCGATTTTGGCTGGGCGGCTGGCGCGCGAAGATGGCGCCTGCGTGAACGTAGGCGGGGGCTTTCACCATGCCTTCCCGGACCACGGCGAAGGATTCTGCGTGCTCCACGACGTGGCCATCGCCATCCGCTGCTTGCAGAAAGACCGAACCATCGAGCGGGCTATGACCGTGGATTGCGACGTCCACCAGGGCAACGGAACGGCTTACATTTTCAGACGCGACCCCAGCGTGTTCACCCTGTCCATCCATCAGGCGAACAATTATCCTTACCCGAAGCCGCCCAGCAGCACGGATATCAATCTGGAAGACGGCGCGGACGACGAGGACTACCTCGGCGCGCTCCAAGAGGGCTTGGACAAAGCGCTCGCTGAGTTTCAGCCGAACCTGATTCTCTACCTGGCCGGCGCCGATCCTTACTGCGAGGACCAGTTGGGAGGATTGCGACTGACGTTGGAAGGGCTTGAAAAGCGCGACCGGCTCGTCTTCCAGAAAGCCCGGGCCAAGAACATTCCCGTGGCCGTGACGCTGGCGGGTGGCTATGCGCGCCACGTCGAGGACACCGTCCTCATCCACATCAACACTATCCGCGTGGCCAGAGAATTCGCGTCGTAGCGATGGGTCCATTCCACATGTAGGGGAGCACCCTTGCGG
>JALHUF010000022.1 GCA_022866195.1 Terriglobia bacterium | reverse complement strand
CGCAGCGAGAGAGTCTACGGCCGGGCGCTGCGGGGCAAGCGGCAGAAGATTTTCCTCACCAGCAAGAGCACGGAGCGCACCCGCGCGGACGCCCAGCGCGAACTGGAGGAGTCTCTGCGCAATCTTCAGACGGAGTACCTGGACCTCTGGCAAATCCACGGCGTCTCCACCAAGGAGGAAGTGGAGCAAATCTGCGGGCCGAACGGGGCGCTGGAAGCTTTCGTGCGCGCCAAGCAGGAAGGAAAGGCGCGCTTCATTGGCTTCACCGGCCACCACGACCCCGAAGTTCATGCGGCCATGCTCGAACGCTACGATTTCGATACCATCTTCATGCCCCTGCACGCTGCCGACCCGCATTACTTGAGCTTTGAGAAGCGGGTGCTGGCGCGCGCAGCGGAGAAGAACCTGGGCATCACCGCTATGAAGGTTACGGCCAACGGCTGGCTCCTGCGCGCCATCACCGTGGAGGAGTGCTTGCGCTACGTGCTCAGCTTGCCTGTGACCTGTGCCATCATGGGTTGCACCACGCCGGGCCAACTGGAGGACGACTTGCGCGCGGCGCGCAGCTTTGTGCCGCTCACCCCGGAGGAGAAGGCGGCCCTGCTGGCCAAGACCGAGCGCTGGAAGGGGCCGCAGCTTGAGTATTGGAAGAAAGACGTCACGCGGCCTGCGGCTTCACGGCTGGGGGCCTGACCTGCGCTATCCCGGATAACATCTGCGGAGGAAGGTCGACATGAAGGTGCACAGTGTGTTCTCGCGCCGAGATTTTCTGGCCACGGCCGGTGTGGCTCTTGCCGCGACCGTCGTGCGAGCAGGCGCCGAACCCGGCAACCAGCAAGCGGAGCCGTCCGCGGTGCGCTTCGGCGTGCGCGGACCCTTACGCGAAAGAACCATCCGCGAACGCGCCTTGCTCCTCCAGCGGCTGGGCTATCAGGGAATCGAGCTGGGAGACGAGTTCGTGAACCGGTCGGCGGAGTCTATCCAAGCGGAACTGGCCGGCACCGGTATCGCGGTCAGCGCCATCACTGGCTCGCTACAGCTCTTGGATACCGACCCAAGGGTGCGTGCGCGGGCCATCGAACTGGACCGCCAGCGCCTGGAAATGGCACGCGCCTTGGGCGCAAGCGGCCTGATTGAAGTCCCAGTCTTCGGCCCCAACCGCTTCCAGGACCTTTCTCCGGTGATGACCCCGCGCGAAATCGAGGACCGTCTGTTGGTTGCTGCGCTGAAGCAGCTCGCGGCGGACGTGGCGCGCACTGGCGTCAACCTTCTCATCGAGCCGCTCACCAAGAAAGAGACCCACTACATGAATCTTCAGGAACACGGCGTGGAAATCATCAAAGCTGTCGGCGCCCCGGGCTTCAAGCTGCTCAGCGACTTCTACCACATGCAGATGGAAGAGAAGGACATCGCCGTGACCCTCACCGCCTGCGGCGCGTACACTGGCTACGTCCATCTGGCCGACGGCGTGAAGCGCACGGAGCCGGGCTCGTTGCCCTTCGACTATCGCCCCGGTTTCCGGGCGCTGAAGAAGGCGGGCTTCTCCGGCTGGCTCACCGTCGAGTCCGGCGCCACCGATAACCCCACGGCCGCGCTTACCCGCGCGCTCAAATACATCCAGCCGCAGTGGAACGAGGCCTGATTCTGCGGCTTGCGAGGAATATGGGGAAACAGGAAATGAACAGGAAGCTCCCGGCTTCCGGGCTAGAGCCGTCAGCCGCCGCCGGAGGGGGCGCAGGTGGGGGTGGAGCGGGTGCTGGTGCTGCTGGAACTGAACGTGGAGAACTTCAGCGCCACTTGCTTTGAGCCGCAGTCAGGACAAACGAGCGGCTCGCGGCTCTTCCCGAGGACCAACTTCTCGAAAACCTTCCCGCATTTCCCGCACACGTACTCGAAGATCGGCATGGGGGCCTGAAGCTACTCCTTGGGTTTGTCGCTCGTGTCTTGTTGCGGCCCCGCCGGGGCCGGAGGTTTCACGGCTCAAGTAAAGAAGCGCGAAAGTCCCGGGATGCGCGGCAGCACCAAAGCGACCAGGAGTAGAAGAACAAGAACAATCAGCAATCTATCCACAGCCATGATTATACCCCTAATCCTCAGTTGTTCAAAAACGCCAAGCATACCCCACGCGTGAGCCTCCAGCTCAGGCGTGCTGGCCTTCCTTAGCATCTCGAAGCCCGCGGATGCCACGGCAAGATCATGCGGCTGCGGCCGTCAGCACGTTCGGAGCTAGACTCAGACTCGGCGGCATCCAGAGGCATGCCCTTGAACCTGCCCTGGCCAGCCCGGCGTCGGCGAGGTCCAACGCTGCCGCAAAGCGACTGGCAAATCAGCAGAAACGCGGGTGACTGCACGGGGTGCCCCTGACTTCTGCGCTTTTTCCTTTGATTGCTCTTTACAGATTCGGCCACAGGGATTCCCAGATCTTGAACTCGTGGTGATAACCCGCCTCTTCCGCGCGCGTCAGCTTGCGGCCGGAGGCGACGTCGAGTGTTTCTTGGAAGATCTGGCGCCCCACTTCCTCGATGCTGGCCTTCTTCTCCAGAATGGTTCCCGCGTCGATATCGGTATCGGCGTTCACGCGGGCAAGTTGAGAATTCGAGGCGATCTTCACCACTGGGCCGAGGGCGCACCCGATGCTCGTCCCGCGTCCCGTGGTAAACAGGGCCACCTGCGCACCGCTCAGGAACAGCGCAGGGGTCGAGATCTGGTCATAGCCGGGTGTATAGAGCACATAAAGCCCCGTGCGTTCTCCCAGCCACTCGGCGTACTCCACAAGATCTTCGACGACGGACGTTCCGCCCTTGGCCTTCACACCGCTGGACTTCAGGTAGATGTTGTACAGGCCCCCCTTGACATTGCCCGGGGAGGGATTGTCGGCGAAATTCTCGCCGAAGGCGCGGGCGTACTTCTCGTAGCGCTTCAGCGCCTGCATCAGCTTCCGGCCTACGGCACGTGTCCGGGCGCGCTGGGCTAGGTCCACCATCGCCGCGCCTTGCAGTTCGGGGATTTCGGGCAGCAGGACGGCGGCTCCGGCTTTGACAAATATGTCTGCTGCTACGCCCACCGCGGGATTCGCAGTTACTCCCGACCAGCGGTCGGACCCGCCACACTTGGTTCCCACCACGAGCTTCGCGATGGGCACGCGCTCGCGCTTGAACTGGTTGGCGAGGTGGAGCAGGTCGCGCACCATCTCCAGGCCGCGCTCGACTGTTTGCCGGCTGCCACCGTTCTCCTGGATGGTGAGGTTCAGGACGCGCTGCTTGTACTGAGGGATGACGGTCTCGAAGAACGGCGCCGAACATTCCACGCAGGTCTTGCCGCAGCCGAGGTCCACATAAACCGCGCCCGCCAGGTTCGGGTGGCGCAGCGTGTTGGCCAGCACGCGGTTCACCACGTCCACGGCGCGCCCATCGGGCATGCCACAGCCGGATTCGTGTGCCACGGGAACCACGCCGTCGACGTTCGCGAACTTCTCGCGCGTGTAAATCTCCCGCACAGCGCGGGAGGCAATCTCGCGGGCCTCCGTGGAAGAGCACATCCCGGAGGTCACTACGCCCACGTAGTTCCGCGTTCCCACGCTGCCGTCGGGGCGAACGTAGCCGTCAAAGGTGAGTGAGGCGAGTTGCGCGTCAATGGGTGTCGGCGTCGGATTGTCGCGGTAGCGCACGCGCAGCCGGGGCAGGCGATGGCGAAGATTGGTGGCGTCAATCGGGTCGCCGGGATTTGCTGCGCGTGATGCGAGGCCGATGGGATCGCCGAGCGAGATGTAAGCCTGGCCACGGCGAGTCTTCTTGATGGCGAAACTCTGCCCGCGCAGCACGCGGCCGGAGATGGTGAGGCGCTCGCCGGAGTGGAGTAGTTGCGCGCCTTTCTCCAAAGACTCAACCGTGACCACGGCCACGTTATCCTTCTCGGGTTTGACAACGATGGCGACATCTTCCAGGTTTCGTACTTTCATATGTCCCCTTTGGGTATGTTCAATGCTGTTCCCAATGCCATACACCTATTGGCCCAGGCGAGTGTACTTCAAAATGAATCGCGTGCATATTGCCAGCACAACCACAATCGCTAGCGGCACGGGCACCACGCGCAGCAGTGAACTTAGTTAGAGATCTCCAGACAGTTTGCACCGAGACGCGGCAGGGCGGCTTGCTTCGAGTTTATCGCGACTGGCTGGCTGGCGGGTAGACCCAAGGCTGGTTTCTACAGGGAATCAAGATACAAGCGACGGACCGGCACGTCGATTGCTCGCGGACACGGCGAATCCCCGGATGTTTTACGCCGCCCCCGAAAGGCGGAGTACCGCCGCAGCGTTACCAGGCAAGAGTGCGCGCGGTGTCCCGGTGGTCTCGGCTACAGAGCCCATCCTGACCGGCGTTCCGGACTGATGTGTGGCTCTGATGAAACCACGTTGACGACTTTCAGATTGGCGCGATCCCAGATCAGCCTTTCTCCCGTGTGCAGGGCCACGTTGCCCAGCAGCAGAGTTTCGGTGACCACGCCGGAAAACTCGAAATTTGCGCCGGGCCTGGTCTTACTCCCCTTGCAGGCGTCGAGCCACTCGCGATCGTTCCCCGGCGAGCGCGGCAGCGTCTTGGGGGGTTGTTTGTACGCCTTCATCGCGGCTTCGGGGATCAACGTGGGATTGCCGCCACTGAAACGGCACAGGATGGCGCCCTTGTCTCCGATGAAGAGCAGTGCTTCTCCTTGTTCCCCGCTGAGGGGTCGCCCCTCGGGCCATCCTTCGGGGCGCGCCGGCAGCAAGCCGCCGTCATACCAGGTCAGCCTTACGGGTGGCAGGTCGCCGCGGGCGGGGAAGTTGAAATAGACGATGGAGGCCAACGGGAGGGTCTCGT
>JALHUF010000226.1 GCA_022866195.1 Terriglobia bacterium | reverse complement strand
TGATCATGTTGAGTTGCGCACCGTTCACGCCTTCTTGCTCCACCGAGAGCTTCCCGCCGAACTGGCTGAACCATCCGCCTTGCAGTTCTGTCACGCCCACGGGCGAGTTGGGCTCCTCCTGGCGGAGCTTGGCGAGTGCGGGCGGGACTTCTTTCACAATGTTCCAGCGCGGATAGAAATTGCAGGTGTCCATCAGGCGCGCCATATCGGGGTCGGAGTTTCGCCGCGCCTGCTTCGTCCAGCAGGTAATGATCGGGACGTTGATCCCTGCATTCCAGACCAGGCGGGCGAGGGCGCGGAGATAGTCCAGCTTGTCGGCGTCCGCCAAGGGCCAGTAATCGTACTCGTTTTCCACCTGCACCATGATGATGGGCCCGCCCGTGGTTATCTGGTGGCGCTGGATGATGGGCAGAACCTGATCGAACCAGTGCTGCGATGTTCGGAGGCTCTCGGGGTGGCGCGAACGCAAAGGGAAGCGCCGGGCGGCGACCCAGTCCGGGATGCCGCCGCGTTGCCACTCCGCGCAGACGTAAGGTCCCGGCCGGGCAATCATCCACAAGCCCATCTCCTTCACGACCTTGACGAATTCTTCGAATTCGCTGAGGTCCGCGCGCCCTTCCTCCCGCTCGTGGTAGTTCCAGAAAACATACGTCTCGATGGTGTTGAAGCCCGCGCGCTGGAATTTCAGCAGGCGGTCGCGCCAGAGCACCTGCGGGCAGCGCGGGTAATGAAACGCGGCGCTGAAAATGAACGCGTCGCGGCCTTGCAGGGTAAAACAGTTCGCGTCATAGCGAATCATGAGGGGATTCTCAAAAAGCTCCTCAGCCTGCGAACGCGGGAGGGCAGCGACCAGTCGGGTGGCGGGACCGCCCAGCGGCGCCACCAGGGTGGTTTTCAGGAATCGGCGGCGGGATGATTTCATGGGCATGACTTCACCTCAGCGCTTTCGAGCTGTAAACAATAAAACGAAACGGGAAGGAAAGGAGAAAAGATTGGTCGTAGCACGGCCATCCTGGCCGTGGATTTATGCTCACGGGCGGGACGCCGATGCATCCCGACAAAAGTAATCGGGACAAGTTTGGGCAAGCTGTCCGTGCCACGTGGCCGGCGCTGCCGGAGTTCCACAGATGGAATCGGCTGATCTCGCCCTGCGAGACATGCTAAGCCACAGCAGATCTTCGCTAGCCGCGTAAAGGCCCAGAGGGCCGAAAGAAAGTAGCCCAGGGCATCAGCCCTGGGACAAGGCCCCCTCACCCGTCAGTCGGCTGACTGACACCCTCTCCCCCCGAGGGGGAGAGGGTCGGGGTGAGCGGGAGGCGACACCTAACCCGGAGCGTTCGTACGTCGAAGTGGTAGCCGCGGCAGGCCCTTCGTGGCGTGGACTCTTGCTCGCCCAGTGCAAGTCAAGCAGAGGCCGCAGCGACCGAAATCCCGGTGTGCGCCAGCCGCGGGTTCAGTACTTTTCCCAGTGGAGGACGTCTGAGAGCGGCCGCTTGGTCTTCTCCGGGCTTTCCGCCGGATAGCCGATGGGAATCAGGCTTACCAACTTGTGGCCCCGGGGCGCTCCGACCAGCCGGCAGATTTCCGTAACATAGGGTTTCTTGTCTCCGGCGACCCAGCAGGAGCCCAGGCCGTGCGCGCGGGCGGCCAGCAGGATATTCTCCGTGGCAGCGCTACCATCTTCGAGGTAATACTTCGTGTCCCTCGACAGAACGGCGACGCACACCGGGGCATCGGCAATGAACTTCCCGTAGTCGGTGATCACAGCAATTCTGCGCAGCCGCTCGGGGTCCGTCACAACCACGAATTCCCAAGGCTGAACGTTGTTGGCCGTGGGCGCCAAGCGCCCGCAGTCAACGATGTCCTCGATGATCTTTCTGGGTACCGGTGCGCGCGTGTAGGCGCGGACCGAGCGCCGTGTCTTCAACACCTCAATCGCATCCATGGCTGTGGGTCCTCCGACCTAAATGCTCGCTTGCCGTAGCACGGCCATCTTGGTCCCCGTGGGACATGAGCGGAGAACGCCTTCTACACGTCGGGCGTTGGGGGGCCGAGAGAGCGATAAGCGAGCCGAACCAGCATCCAGAGAAGATAGTAGAACACCGCGATCACGACAGCGCCCACCCCGCGCCAGATGAGCGGAGCCATAACTCCGAAAACCCGCCAGGGCAGGTTGAGGACGCAGAAGGCCAGCAGTCCAGCCACCAGGCCCAGAATCGTTCCCCAAATCGGCAGCCGTTCCGGGACCCAGGCGGATGGTGCAATCATTGCCCAAAGTCCCCAGGCCAGCGGGGCGAAACACCACATGACCGTAAGTGGGAAAAACCTCTGCTCAGCCAGGCCATGCGCAACGAGAACGACGAAAACCGCGCAAGCGATTCCCATGGAGGCAATCGCGCTTGCCGAAACAAACCGCCTAAACATATTGACCTCCTCGACGACCCCGCACTCATATCACAACCCAGGCAGCCCGCGGACGCCGCCAGCTTAAACTAGGTGTGCGACGAGAATCCGCAAGCCAATCAGGCAGAGGATTACGCCGCCGCCGATTTCCATGCGCTTGCCGAACTTCACGCCGAGTGTGCTGCCGAATTGAAAACCAGCCACCGAGACGCCGAATGTCACGATGCCGATGACAACGCTCGGGTACCAGATGCTTACCCGGAGCATGGCCAGGCTCAGGCCGATCGCTAAGGCGTCGATGCTCGTGGCCACAGCCAGCATCACGACCGTCAAACCGCGTGAGGGATCCGCGATCCAGGATTCCAGGCTCGCACCGAATCCGGCGCGAATCATGCGCACGCCGACAACCATCAGCAGACCGAAAGCAATCCAGTGGTCCCACGGGGCAACAAAACGCTCGATCCGCATTCCGGCCATCCAGCCCACCACCGGCATCAGGAATTGAAACAGGCCGAAGTGGAAGGACAAGCGGAATCCCGCGCGCGCGCCGCGGGCCTGGCCGGACGCGCCACAACTCAGGGCTACCGCACACGCGTCCATAGCCAGCCCCAGGGCGATCAGTATGATTTCAAGTAACTGCAAGCCATCTCCCGGTCAAGCGCGTAACACTCAGGGTCACTCCATTCACTCTCAGCATTCAGGGAAAGACGTTCGCGGTGGCCCCCCGTGGCCGCGGCTGGAGAAGTCGGGTCATGCCTACTCTTTGCGAAACTGCCGCAGGTGCCAGTCGTCGGCGTAGAGGTTGAAGAAGCCTTCCTTGTAAGGGTGCTCCTTGATGACGTCTTCGTTGAGTTCGACACCCAGGCCGGGCTTCTCCGGCGCGTAGAAGTAGCCGTCGCGCGGCACGGGGCACCCGGGAACGGCCTCGCGCACCCAGGTCTCCGAGAAATCGTCGAAGCACTCCTGCACTTTGAAGTTGGTGGTACAGAAATCGAAATGCACGCTGGCAGCGGTACAAACCGGGCCGTTGGAATTGTGCGGCGCCATCACCATGGAGCGCACGTCGGCCATCGCCGCGATCTTTTTCATCTCCAGGAAGCCGCCGGCGTGAATGATATCGGCCTGGATGATGTCCGGCGCGCCGGACTCTAGCACCTCCCGGAATCCGTAGCGGGTGAAACAGCGTTCGCCGGTTGCCACCGGGATGTTGACGTGCTCGGCGACTTTCTTGAGCGAGGGGATGTCCTCCGGCGGGCAGGGCTCTTCGATCCAGCCGGGCTGATACGGCTCCAGCATCCGCGCCAATTCCATGGCCGTTGCGGCGCTGAAGCGGCCGTGCATTTCAATAAAGATCTCGACGTTCGGCCCAACCGCCTCGCGAATCGCGGCCACCAGTTCCACCGAGCGGACCTTTTCCTCCCGCGCGAGCTCCAAGGCCCCGGGGCCGAAGGGGTCAACTTTCAGCGCCTGGTAGCCTTTGTCGAGCACCACCTTGACGCGCCGGGCGAATTCCTCGGGCTTGCGTTCCACGGTGTACCAGGCGTTGGCATAGGCCTTGATTTTCTCGTGGCAGCGCCCACCCAGCAGTCTCCACACCGGCTGGCCCAGCGCTTTGCCAATGATGTCCCAGCAGGCGATTTCGATGCCACTCATCACCGTGGTGGCCATGACACCGGCGCGCCAGAAATCGTTGCGATACATGCGCAGCCACAGGTCCTCGATGTTGAACGGGTCGGACCCGATGACGTGCCGGCGCGCCGCACCTTGCAGATAGCCCAGCACACCCTCTTCGCGGTTTTGCAGCGTGCACTCGCCGATTCCGACCAAGCCCTCGTCCGTCTTGACCTTGAGGAAGACGAGGTTCCGCCAGCTTGTTCCCAGTACGAGGGGTTCAACCGCCGTGACTCTCATTATTGCGCCTCCCGCATTGAATCTCGGGCCACGTCCGCAGCTAGCCGCTCCGGCCGATGAGAAAGCACGAATTTAGCTGAAATCCGTCAGGGGAACAACGAGTATCACGGGCGTGGTTCGAAATGAAATAGCAAGGCTAGAAGAGGGGACGCCGCTGTCGCCGCAGTGGCGCCCTTGCCCCTTCAAGCTGGGACAGAGGCGGCAATCCGCGTCGCTGGCCGGCCTCGGAGAATGCGGACGCAGTTATCTACGCGTAGTACTGGGCGTTCTTCTCGGCCGCGGCCGCGTACTGCTC
>JALHUF010000225.1 GCA_022866195.1 Terriglobia bacterium | reverse complement strand
CCCCGGGAATTCGTCAGCATCGAGTAGGGACAACGCGCCATGAACATCGTGGAACAAGTCGAGAGAGATCTCCCCGCCGCGCTAAAGGCCCAGGAGGCGCTGAAGCTGAGCGTCTTGCGGATGATGAAGGCAGCGCTCAAGAACAAGCAGATCGAATTGGGTAAGCCGCTCGCGGACACCGAGGCGGTTGCCGTCCTGCGGACGTTGGTGAAGCAGCGGCAGGAATCGGTCGAGGCCTTCCGTCATGGTAGGCGCCTCGACTTGGCGGAGAAGGAAGAGGCCGAAATCAAGATCGTCGAGAGCTACCTGCCCGCCGCAGCCAGCGATGAGGAAGTTGACGCCGCTGTGGCTACCGCTATTGCCGAGACCGGCGCCGCCGGCCCCAAGGACCTGGGCAAGGTGATGAAGGTGGCGATGGCCAAACTGGCGGGCAAGAACGTGGACGGCAAACGCGTTAACGAGAGAGTGCGCGCCAAGCTTGGCGCCTGAAATAGCGGCGGGTTCATCCCGCCATCGGAAAACTGGCGGCATCAAGTCGCGTCTACATCCTCCCTGCTTGGAGGCCGAAGCATGGCTGCTGAATCGCCCGAGAAGTCGCACGCGAGCACCTTCCAGCCGTATGTCCCGGCGGATGCCACCGTTCCCGAGCTCACGGTGCGCGCCGTAGTGTTGGGCGCCTTTTTGGGAATCATCTTTGGCGCGGTGACGGTTTACCTGGCGCTGCGCGCCGGACTGACGGTGAGCGCCTCCATTCCGGTGGCCGTGCTGGCTATCAGCATCTTCAAGTGGCTGGGCAAGTCCACCATCCTGGAAAACAACGTCGTGCAGACGACGGGTTCCGCGGGCGAATCCATCGCCGCCGGGGTGGTCTTCACTCTGCCGGCGCTGATCTTCCTGGGCTTCTCGCTTGACTACCCCGAGATCCCGCGCGTGTTGCTGCTGGCGCTGGTGGGCAGCATCCTGGGCGTACTGTTCATGATTCCGCTGCGGCACCAGTTGAACGTGGCCGAGCACGGAACACTCACCTACCCGGAAGGCACGGCCTGCGCCGATGTGCTGATTGCCGGCGAAAAGGGCGGCAGCTTTGCGGGTAAGGTCTTCGCCGGCTTCGGCCTAGGGCTGGTTTACAAGCTGCTGAACGAAGCCGCCCGCGTCTGGCAGCCGCGTCCGATTTACCAGCCCGGCTGGTATCCCGGGGGGACACTGGCTGCTTCCGTGACTCCCGAATATCTCGGTGTAGGCTTCATCATCGGCCCACGCACGGCAGGGATGATCTTCGCTGGCGGCGTACTTTCCTGGCTGGTCATCATCCCGATGATCAAGTTCTTTGGCACCGGTCTGGTCGCGCCTGTGTTCCCCGCCACGGTCCCGATTCGCGAGATGAATGCGTTTGCTCTCTGGGATGCCTACATTCGTCCTATTGGCGCGGGGGCCGTGTCCATGGCGGGTCTGTTCACGCTCTCGCGCACGCTGCCGACGATTGTGCGGGCTCTCCGCTCGACCCTCGCTCAGTTGCGCAAAGGCAAGGCCGCCGAGCCGCTGGCGGCGCGTACGGAGCGCGAGCTGCCTGGCACAGTCATCTTTGGTGGATCGCTCGTGATGATTCTGCTTGTCTGGGCCCTGCTCGCCTTCCGCGTCAACCCCGGCGTGAGCGGCAACCTCGTTGCCTCCATCCTCGTCGTGGTTTTCGGTTTTCTGTTTGTAACCGTATCAGCACGAATCGTAGGGCTAATAGGCGCCTCGGCAAATCCCATTTCGGGCATGACGATTGCCACGCTGATGTTGACGGCGCTGCTCTTTGTGGCGGCAGGTTGGACTTCGGGCGCGTATCCCGCCGTGGCGCTTTCGGTGGGCGCGATTGTGTGCATCGCCGCTGCCGTGGGCGGAGCCACCT
>JALHUF010000224.1 GCA_022866195.1 Terriglobia bacterium | reverse complement strand
TGACGGGTGAGGCGCTGGGCGCCGCGGAAGAGCAGGTGCGCGAGCTGAAAACACGCATCGAGAATCTCGGTCCGGTAAACATGATGGCGCTCGAGGAACTCCAGGAGGCGGAAGAACGCTACACCTTCCTCGAAACCCAGCGACAGGACCTGCTGGCCTCGATCGAGGACACCGCGCAGGCCATCAAGGAAATTGACCAGGTGTCCCGGCAGCAGTTTCTGGAAGCTTTCCGGGCGATCAACATCTACTTTGCCGAATCGTTCCGCACGCTGTTTGGCGGCGGCGTGGGAGAGATGCGGCTCAGCGACGAGGCCGACCCCGATAGCGGCCTCGACATCGTCGCCCAGCCGCCCGGCAAGCGTCTACAGAATGTGCTGCTGCTTTCCGGCGGGGAGAAGGCCCTGGCGGCGCTGGCACTGCTGATTGCTCTATTCCACTACACGCCCAGCCCCTTCTGCATCCTGGACGAGGTGGACGCGCCCCTGGACGAATCGAACGTCGACCGCTTCACGCGCATGATTCAGCAGATGAGCCGCCACACGCAGTTCATCATCATCACGCACAACAAGCAGACCATGGAGACCGCCGAGGTCATGTACGGCGTGACCATGGAAGAGCCGGGCATCTCGCGACTGGTTTCGGTGCGCTTCGATGAAGCGGTGTGCGAGCCCGTCGCCGTGCCGGTCCTCGCGTAAGCAAGCCTTCGCGTCCCCCCTCCTGCCTAAGAGTGGCAAGCACACCCTTGCCGCGCAAACAGAATATCCCGTCGCCGTTCCTCTCTCTGGTTCGCGAATGAGGCCGGGAGTTTCTTTGCGCGGACCCTCCGCTTTTTCCGTTGACAACATCTCCCGTTGTTCTAGAATTGGGCTTCGTTTTTAACACCCATGAGCCAATCTACGCGCCGTGCAGTTCTGCGTGAGACACATCTGCCTGGCATAAAACTCTTCTCCCGGGGCAAGGTGCGCGACGTCTACGAGGTCAGCCATGATCTCCTCCTGATTATCGCTACCGACCGGCTTTCCGCCTTCGACGTGGTCATGGCGGAAGGCATCCCGGACAAGGGACGGGTACTGACTCAGCTCTCCTGTTTCTGGTTTGAGTTCTTGCGGGGTGTGGTTCCGACTCATTTCGTGACGGCGGACCCGGCGAAGTATCCTGCGGAACTTCACCCCTTCGCCGACCAGTTGGCAGGACGCTCCATGCTGGTGGAGAAGGCTCAGCCCCTCCCTATCGAGAGTGTGGTGCGCGGCTATCTGGCCGGGTCGGGATGGAAAGACTATCTCGCCACGGGGGCCACCTCCGGCGTGAAGTTGCCTCCGGGATTGACCCAAGCTGCCAAGCTCGACGAGCCGATTTTCACCCCAGCCACGAAAGCGCAAAGCGGTCACGACGAAAACATCACCTGGGAAGACACCATCGCCAGAGTCGGGAAGGAAGCCGCAGAGCAAATACGCGACTACAGCCTGGCAGTCTATGAAAAGGCCAGCGATTATGCTGGGCAGCGGGGAATCATCATTGCGGACACGAAATTCGAATGGGGTCTGCGCGGCGATAAGATCATTCTCATCGACGAAGTCTTGACCCCCGATGCCTCGCGCTTCTGGCCGCTGGAGGGCTACGCGCCGGGAAAATCCCAGCCCTCTTTTGACAAGCAGTTCGCGCGCGACTACCTGGAATCGCTTCACTGGAACAAGCAGCCTCCTCCACCTCCCCTTCCGCCGGAGGTCGTGGAGAAAACCAGCGAGAAGTACCGGGACGCATATCGCTTGTTAACGGGACACACGCTCAACTGAAGCAGGTCTGCCTGCGGCTCCGAAGCGCGTTATGGGGACATGGAACTGGCTTGATTGGATCCTGGCCGTTATCGTTGTCGCCTCCGTGGTGACGGCGATTCTAAAGGGATTCATCCGCGAGCTGATCTCCCTGGCGTCGGTGGTGGCCGGACTGGTCATTGGGGCGCTGGGTTACCAACGGGCCGCGCTCTGGTTTGACGATCTGACGCGCTCGCACAACGTGGCCCTGGGGCTGGGGTTTCTGTCACTTTTCCTGGGAACGCTGTTGGTGGGCGCTTTGATTTCGGCTCTCGCCCGGAAACTGATTCAGAAGGCGGGGCTACAATGGTTCGACCGCTTCCTGGGTGGCGTCTTTGGCTTGGTGCGGGGAGTGGCCGTTGATTGCATCCTGCTGATGATTCTGCTAGCGTTTGCCATCAAGCTGGAGGCGGTCCAGAAGTCGACGCTGGCTCCCTATGTGACGGCCGGAACGCGCCTCATCGCGCTGGCTATGCCCGAGGATCTGAAAGCGGAGTTCAAGGCCGGCTTCGAGAAGTTCCGCCAGGCCCTTATCGAGAAGGACAAGAAAGCGACAAAGAACTAACGGGAAAGGCTTCTGATATTTCGCGACGCGGAGACCTGCCGTGAAAGACCAGCTTGAGGCACTCGTCACCCAGATGGTGGAGCACGACATCGGCTACGAAGATGCCGTGTGCGAGTTTGAAAAACGCTTCATCAGGAAGATCCTGGAGAAGTCGGGCGGCAACCAATCGAAGGCCGCGAAGACGCTAGGCATCCACCGCAACACCTTGAGCCGCAAGATTGAAGACCTGCGGCTCGACCGCCAACCAAAGCGCCGGAAGCGGGTCCGGCGCTGATCCCCTCAGCCCCCCGGAGAGGGTTAGGCAGCCCTCAACCCTGATGTGAAAAGCGCGCGGCCAGCAAGGAGAATGCGCGTTCTCTGCTGGCGCGTGTGACCGGACCTCTCCCCGCGCGCTTACTTTCGCGGCGGGACTCTGCTTTGAAGTCTCTGCCCTAGCCCGGAGGTTTGCGCGTGGGCCGGCGCGCGGGTGTGGTAGCCCGCGGCCGCGGCTTCGGCTTGGGCTTGGGCGCTACCTTCGGCTGCTCTGGAATCTCGTCATCGTTGATCGTGGCGCTGTCAAGCGTGATGACCAGATTCGGCGTGGCCGTATAGGCGGAGATGCTTCCCTTGAAGTGTACGGCATCGCCCTTACTCAGGTTCTTGACGTTGGGCTGAGTCGAATCCCGTAGCTCGATGTCGCACATCCCCTCGGCAGACCTCGACTGCTCCAGGACGTCAATCCGCACCACATACACGCCGGGTTCGGTTCCCTTCTCCACATTCTCCACGTAACCGCCCACCCCAAAGGGCTCGCCTTTGAGGCCATCCCACAGCTTCTGCGCGCGCTCCCCGCCGAACTTCAGTTGGAAGAAAGTCTGATTGAAAGCGTCGATGCTCTTATTACCAGTTTCCTTGGGGACTTCCATCGGCCCCACCTTGAAGCCCTCGGGCGGCGTGGAGGAGGAAGCTGTTTGGGTCACGATATCCGCCAACCCTTCATCATTGCCGTGGTAGCCGATGTATGTCTGCCTCAGATACTTCTCCCAAGGGTCGGCATTGGGATCCCGCGCGGCCTTCGCCAAGGAGATCGCCCGGGCCATGTTCCAGACGGCGTTGTCGTAATCGCGGGGCGTCAGGTTCAGGTAGGAGAGGCCGAGCCAATAGAACCCATAGGAATAGCTCGGATTGTCTTCTGCGGCTGCTTTCAAGGAGGTGACCGCTCCCGCATAGTCCTTGCGTTGCAGGCCCACAAAGCCCAGCAGCGAGTTGAAGACGGCCCGGCTCGCCTTGAAACGCTGATTGAACTGATCCTCGGTGACGTTCTCAGGTTTCTGCGCCTTCTGGAGAACTTCCAGCCCTCGCTTGGCGTCGCTTTCCGCGCGAGACAGCTTGGCCGCTAAGTCAGGGTCATCCAACCTGAACGCAAAGGGAAACAAGTACGCCACGCGCGTGTGCGCGTCAAGGTTGTCCGGGTTGGCTTCCAGCGCCTTCTGCCCCGCCTCGACGGCCTTGATTCCATCCCCCAGTCTCAGGTAAGCCCCGAGCACCTCGAGGTAGGCCAGGTCCTTGAAGTCCGAGTCTTTGAACTTCTCCAGGAACGCCTGAGCCAGTTGGATCTTCTTGTTGGGGTCCTGCTCGCCGACAATTGCCTGGTAGGCGTCGTACTCATCGCGGCTCTTCCATTGCGGCTTCTTCTCTTGAGGAGCCGGCGGCGACGCCGCCCAAAGGCACGTCGGCCCTATCGAGAGTAACTTCCCGGAGTCGCTTGGCTGCTGGCCACTGGGCGCGCATAGGACAAGCGCAGCCAGTAGGGTGAAACTCAGAATCGCAGTTGTCTTCTTCATAAAACCGCTACCTCGGCATCTAGGGTGTGAATCTTCGACAATCAGGCGTACAGGCCATCCGCGCCCGACTGCCGGGGAACTTCCCTTCGCCCCAAACCCTGGGCCCCGACTCGCCATGCCTCGGATGCCGCACTCCAAATATCAAGACTCGCAGAACTTTTCAAGTGAAATCTGTCGCCTCCCGCCCCTGGGGGTCTTTTACCTCTCCCCACTGGCTTGGATGCAGAGACCCCCTCCGCTGTCGCCAGGGCTCCGGAGGAAGCCGTGCTTGCCAGGCCATGTAGCCCGTGGTTAAAATCTGGACGGAATGAACAGTCCCGATTTCGCCGAGCAACTGGCCGAGCGGGTGGAGAAGGCTGCGGTAGCTCCACGGCACCAGATCGAGCCGTTCTTCAAGGAGACGGCGAAAGAGGTCTTAGTCGCCTTCGCGCGCAATCCCAACCTTCAGGAACGCGACCTGCTCCGCCTGCTCGAGCGAAAAGATCTGCCGGCGGAGGTCCTGCGCGAGATTGCCGCGCACAAGGAAGCGGCGCGCAACTACACCGTCCGGTTAGCGCTCGTGCGCCATCCCAGGACCCCGCGTCTGATTTCCCTCCCGATTCTGAAGTTCCTCTACCTCTTCGATCTCGTGCGCGTCTGCCAGACGCCTGCGGTGCCCGCCGAGGTGAAGTTGGTGGCCGAGGAAACCATCCTCAAGAAAGTCGAGGCCATCCCCCGGGGCGAGAAAATCACCCTGGCGCGACGCAGCTCAGGACGAGTCGCCGCCAGCCTGCTCGTGACCCACGACCGCGAACTGATTCTGGCGGCCCTCGACAACCCCTTCCTCTCTGAGGCCCATTTGCTGCGCGTGCTGGCGCTGGAGAACCTGCCGCCCGTCGTCGTAGAGTCCATCGCCCATCACGAGAAGTGGTCGCACCGCTACCACCTGCGCCTGACCCTCATCCGTAACCCCCGCACGCCGCTCCAGCTCGTTCTCAGCTTTCTGCCCGATATGGCCGTAAATGACCTGCGGGAAATCTGCCTCGACCGTCGCATGCCGGAGCAAGTCCGCCGCTACGTGCAGGCCCACTGCGCCGAGCGGCTCAGCAAGAAGCCTCCGCCTATTCC
>JALHUF010000223.1 GCA_022866195.1 Terriglobia bacterium | reverse complement strand
TTCTGGCCGCGGCTGGCGAGGGTGTCGCCGGAAGCGTCGAACTGAAAGTTGACGGAGGTGATGTCCTCGCCGACAATTTCGATTTCCCGGACATCGCCGCAGCCCAGACCCTTTTCGTGCGCCAGCCGAATGAACTTGATGGCCAGCGGGTCGAAGCCCATCATCTTCGCCGCCACCGCATCAATGGCCACCATGTCGCCGCTCGCCAGGATGTAGTTCTTGATGTGGGGCACCATGCAGCGCGGACCCGGGCCATCACCGGCAAAGGTCCCGTCCATCACCGCGAAGATTCCGGGATGAATTTCCTTCTGAATCGCCAGCAGGTCCACCAGGGTCTCGTGGATAACGCTATGGGTCCAGTGACGCTTTTCAAAGAGCAGCCCGCCGAAGGCATTCTTCATGGCGCCGGTGATGCGCGTAAAGACGTGGGTCTTCATGGTCGGCAGGTGGATGATGTTGGACCCGATCAGCCGCTGGGGAATCCGAATCCCTTCCGGGTAGATGGAATCGAGCGCCAGCATCTTGGCTTTGGGCTCGTAGCGAATCCAGGGCTCGCTCTTCTCGTAGAGGTGGACATTGCGCAGGCCGTACTTGTCCACGACCACCCGCCGGTGTTTGTTCGCCACCTCGCCGCGCCGGGCGCTGACCACTACGGTGCGGTTATGGCATCCGTAAAGCTTCTCGCGCTGATACCCGTCTTCCAGCAGCGTGGCGATGACGCCGTCCAACTGCCAGGGCGTGGTGGAGCAGGCAGGGTAGAAGAAGTGCCAGGAGATATTGATCTTGAGCGCGATCTCGGGCCCGGGCGGCAGGAACCGCTGATAGCCAGCCAGGTGCAGCAGGCGCCGGTAATCGTCAATAACGGTCGCCGGGTGGGTCTTGAGCACCGCAACTCGAGATCGTTCCATGGGACGACTCTGCCTAAAGGTAGATGATGAATATGACCGCCGCTGCCCACAGCAGGATGACGGCCAGCAAGACGCGGTCGGTGAGGAGCAGGCGAATCGGGCTTCCTCCCTCGCTGGTCCGGTGCACGAGGTAAAGGTAGCGAAAGATCCCGAACAGGACGAACGGGATCGTCAGTTCCAGGCGTTTGCCGGGAAACTTCCGCGTGACGTCGTCCGAAAGAGTGTAGAGCGAATAGGACATGACCGTCGACGCCGTGACGATGCCGATGAGCTGATCCAGAAAATAGGGAGTGTAATGCGCCAAGATGGGACGGTGGTTGGAGGCATTGCCGCCCAACAGCACCAGCTCGTGACGGCGCTTGGTCAAGGCCAGAAAGAGAGCCAGCAAGGTGGTGCAAACTATCAGCCAAGACGAAATCTCGACATGGATGACCACTCCGCCGCCCAGAACGCGCAGAATGAACCCCGCGGCGATGACGAAGACGTCGAGCAACATCACGCGCTTCAAGAACCACGAGTAAAGGCCGGTCAGCGCGACATAGGCGGCCGTCACTAAAAAGAATTCGAAGTCCAGCCACCAAGCCCCAGCCAGCCCCACCAAGGTCAGCCCAGCAGCGGCCGACAAGGCTGCCCGGGCACCCAACCGGCCCGAAGCCACCGGGCGCAGCCGCTTGCTGGGGTGCTGGCGATCTTCCGGAGCGTCCCGGACATCGTTGAGCACGTACGCCGCGCTCGAGACCAGGCAGACAACCACGGCCGCGAGCGCTACTACAGCGGTCCGGTGCCAGTCGGTTAGGCTGCGGGAAAAGATCAGGGCGGCAAAGACAAATCCGTTCTTTAGCCACTGCGCGGGGCGAAGGCTCTCAAGCACGGCGCACAAAGTCGAGCCGCGCGCTGGAATATCCGGCTCAGTCGAGGTGGATGTTGGGCGCGACGCCATTCGCAGTCTCCGGCACGGTTCAGGGAAAATTGAGTTTCCCCGCTTTGGGCCACCTTGCCCGTGTATAGGTTAATCCATAGGTGAGCGAATTTCAATTTTGTATCGCGCCGTATATTCCCTGGCCCCGGGTCTGCCGGATTTCGTCCTCACTCGGCGGGTCGTGGAACCGCTTGGTGCTTGAAACCCCGGCCACAATTAAGTAGAATACGCAAAATGGGAGGAAGCTGGTTGGCTCAATCTCCGTTGCGAGGTGCAAATGTGTCCCGCTTGAACTTCCTGTCGAGTTTCATTCTCCTAAGTGTTTTTGCCGGCGTTCCCGTCTGCGCCGCGGACCCTCCGGCGCCGATTAATCCCCTGAAGATGTTCGGGCGCTCGCCGTTTAGCGCTGAATTTGAGCTTTATTCTGGCGGCATTACAGGCGACAGCGTCGGTGCCGCCTATAAATCGGCCACGCGGGGGGACTATGGAGTTCGCTTCAGCTTCGGATTCCTGAAGGGACTGAATTTCAACCTGGATTACATGTACAGCAATCAAAGCCGTTCGTTCACGGCGGTGACGCCCGAGATCGGGTCGCTGCCGAGCGGCACGATGTTGATGCGGTCTGGCAATCTGAATGTGGCCTTCGGAAGCGGGGAGTTCTACCTCATCCAGCGCAAGCAGGCGAAGTTCTATATTTCTCCGGGCATCGGCTTTGCCCGCAACGGGGGACGCAACCTCACCCTCGACACGCCCTTGGGAAGGGCGTCACTACCGGTTTTTGGCGGAAGGGCTGTAACCTTTAACCTGGGCGCGGGAGTGAAGGTCTATCCGTTCAAACACCTAGGCTTTCGCCTCGACGTGCGCGACCACATCGCGCAGGGTGGTACAGGTACGCTCAACCCCGAGCAGAATTTGACGATCGAGGGCATTCCCGTGCCCAACCCTCAGCAGTATTTTGGAAAGATTCCGGTTCAGAACAACCTGGTCTTTACCCTGGGCCTGATTTTCAGGATCCGGTAGGGCCGCGCTTTCGGGGCGATACTGCGTCGGTCAAGGCGGAGATGCCAGCTTGAAGGCTGGCGCTCGGGGATCATCCACTTCAGCCAGTAGGCCTGAGCGAACGCCAGCACGCTCAGGAATGTGGCCAGCAGGATACTGTGCCAGAAGGTGCTGCGCACGATGTGGCCTTCCTGGCCCACCAGACCCACCGTCGTCACGCCCACGGCGACGTTCTGCGGTGAAATCATCTTGCCGGTGACCGCGCCGGAAGAATTGGTGGCGGCAAGCAAGATGGGACTGACGCCGATCTGGTGCGCGGCGGCCACTTGCAGGTTGCCGAACAGCAAGTTGCTGGCCGTGTCACTGCCGCTTAGGAAGCAAGCCAGCCAGCCCAGAAAGCCACTGACCAGCGGAAACAGGCCGCCCAGCCCCGCCAGCGCGGCGCCCAACGTGTAAGCCATTCCCGAGTAGTTATAGAGATAAGCCAGGGCAACGATCAGCACTACGGTCAAGCCTGCCACGCGCAACTGCCTGAGCGTCTTGATTCCGGAGTTCAGCAGGTCACGCGGGCGAACACGGAAAACTAGCGATGTGATGAGCGTGGCTACCAGAGCGGCCGTTCCCGCGGCCAGCGGTTGAAACAAGTAGATCGCGCCATATGGCTTCTGGTAAAGCGTGATGAAGACCGCGTTATGTAGCTGCGGAACGGCGAGGGGAATCTGTCCCACGTGAAAGAGCTTCAGGTAAGACCAGGCAATCATCACAGCGGAGAGCACCACCCACGGCGTCCAGGCGGCGAGTGCTTCCGAAGCTGAGAGCTTCATTTCTGTGCGTGGGGGGAGATCCTGCCCTCGCGTCGGAGCCGCGCGCTGCTTCCGCCAGCGCAGAAACAGGACTAGGGACGCCGTGGAAACGATTGCCGCCACGATATCTGCGGCATAGGGACCCCAGAAATTAGATGTGACGAATTGCGCGAGAGCGAAGCTTCCCCCGGCGACCAGCGCGGCGGGCCAAGCGGCTTTCAGTCCTCTTCGCCCGGCCAGCACCCAGACGAGGTAACCGGGAAGGATCAGCGACAGGAACGGAAGCTGGCGGCCAACCATCGCCGAGAGTCTCATCTGGTCCAGCCCCGTCACACCCGCTAACGCCACAATGGGGATGCCGAGGCTCCCAAACGCTACCGGGGCCGTATTGGCAATCAACGAAACGGTGACCGCCTGGCGCGCGCTGAAGCCCAGACCAAGCAGCAGGTAGGCGGTCACCGCCACGGGCGCTCCGAAACCCGCCATGCCTTCAAGCAGCGCGCCGAAGCAGAAGGCCACCAGGATAGCCTGTAGACACCGGTCCCCGGAAGCATGTTGCGCCATCCACCGGCGCAGAAGTTCGAATTTGCCGGTGGCTACCGAAAGGTTATAGAGCCACAACGCGGTAAAGACGACCCACATGATGGGCCAAAGCGCAAAGACCAGCCCGTAGGCCGCACTCAAAGCCGCGAGCTTTATGGGCATTTGCCAGACCAGAACGGCCAGGAGCGTTGCCGCGGCGAGCCCGCAGGCGGCGGAGACAGCCCCCGACTTGCGCAGCCCGCCCATGAGCGCCAGCAACACGACCAGGGGCACAGCGGCTGCCAGCGCCGATAGAAGCATCGAGTGGAGCGGATCAAGCGGTTGAGGCCAGGGCATAGGAAACGATGAATGCAGAACGATGAACGCAGAACGATGAATGCTGAACAATGAATACTGAACGCTGGCTGACTACCTTGATTTTCTCGCCGTCTTGACAGAGGAGACGAAAATCGAAATCAGTTCCTCTGCTTCTTGAAACAGGTCGCACAATTGAGAGCGGTCAACGATCCCTGCTTCGACCAAGAGTTCCAGCCAGTAGACTGTCTCTTCCAGTTCTTGGAGTCCACCCTGTATCTTGCTCACAAATTCGGCGCTCGACCTGGCCCGGGTGGCTTCCCGGTAGTGGGCGCCGACCGATGTGCCGCTCCGCAGCACCTGTTTCCCAAGTATCTGTGCCTCGGTCGTCCGCGGAAGCGACGAATACAGACGAAGCACCGCCAATGCAAAACCCTTCGTGCGCGCACGTAGGTCGAATCTGTGTTCTTTGTTCATCGTTCTGCATTCATCATTCATCGTTCATTGTTCACCACTGCCGCTTCTCCACGCGCGGCCGCTCAGCGCGGCTCATAGCCTTGACTTCAATGGCCGGGTGTTTCAACCCGCGCAATTCGGCAATGTTCTCGCAAACCTTCAGGACTGCATCGGCAATGTCGTCGGTGTCCTTCCGGCTGCCGAGGAAGATGTGGTGCGGCAGCCAGACCGCTTCCTCATAGGCGGCGCGCTCGGCGACCGGGCAATGGTACATATTCTTCAGGTCAAGCGCCTCGGACCGTCCCCAGCTCAGCGCCGGCCATTCCTTGGCATCAACCGGGAACAACGCGCTTCGGTAAACCGGCTCGTAGAAGAGCCCGTCGCAGGGAATGCCTTCCGTCTGTAGGGCGCCGAGGAACGCCGCCCGCGGCACGCCCGGGAAACGCTCCGGCAGATACTTGAAGACATATTGGTATGCTGCCACGCGGGTCTGGCGCGGGTCAGGTTTCAGGAAATCCAGGCCCGGTGCGCCGCAGAGGCGCTTCTCAAAGTAGTCCATGTTGGCCTGGCGGACTTTGGCCTGCCGTGGCAGACGCTCGAGTTGCGCCTGGAGAATGACGGCTTGCAGTTCCGTAATCCGGTAATTGAAGCCAATCAGACGATGGCGGAACTTGTCGGTAACGCTGGCGCGCCCGCAATTCATATACGATTGCGCGCGCTCGTAATACTCGAGGTTACTGGTGATGACCGCGCCGCCTTCGCCCGCGGTCATCAGCTTGCTCGATTGAAAGCTGAAGCAGCCGACGTCCCCAATGGCCCCGGCGCCTTGGTGGCGCCACTTACCTCCGGGGGCGTGCGCGCAGTCTTCAATCACCGCCAGGTTGCGCGCGCGGGCGAGGCGCATGATCTCGTCCATGTCGGCAAAGCGCATGGCGAGGTGGACGGGGAGGATAGCGCGCGTCTTGGGCGTCAGAGCCTTTTCGATCAGCCTCGCATCCAGGCAGTAGGTGTCGGGGTCGATGTCCACGAAAACCGGAAGCGCGTTCAGCAATAGGATTGGCCCCACCGTTCCCTCCCAGGTGTAGGCCGGGACGATGACTTCCTCGCCGGGCTGGAGGCCGATGGCTTTGAGCGCAATCTCAATGGCGATGGTGCCGTTGGCCACCGCCAGGCCGTATTTCGCCCCATGAAAACGCGCGAACTTCTGCGCGAAGACATGCGCGAACTTGTTGGGAAACGGATAGCCACCCCAGTTGCGGCTGGTCAGCACTCTTAGGAGGCCTTGTCTTTCTCTTTGCGTGTAGATCGGCCAAGAGGCGAAGGGTTTCGTCCGAACCGGCTTCCCGCCCGTGATTGCCAGTCTCCCCATGGTGTGCTCCTTATGCGGAATAGATAAGGCACGTGCCCTGCGCTCTGCCCCACACGCTGAAAGCGGGGGTGCCGGGTCCGCCGCGTGGGCAAAGTAAGGTATTGCCTGGACGGTGTCAAGCACCTGTACTCGTCCAGTAGATTAGTGACACTCCTTGAGTTGGGATGGGGAGGCCCAATGGGTGAGGAACTCCTGGGGAGTTCGGTAGCCGAGGGCCTGGTGGGGGCGGACGGTGTTGTAGGTCCGCTCCCAGTCTTGGAG
>JALHUF010000222.1 GCA_022866195.1 Terriglobia bacterium | reverse complement strand
TGCAGGCCTATCTCGACCGTGAACTCGCGCCGGCGCGACAGGCAGAAGTCGAGCGCCACCTGGTCGAGTGCAAGGAGTGTTCCGCCATGATCGCCGATCTGAAACGAGTTACCACGACTTTACAGCAATGGCAGGTTGAATCTGCACCGGCGACTCTGCGCCCGCCGGTCATACGCACCGCGGAGAAGAAAGCCGGCTTCAGGTGGGGCCGCCTGGCGCTGGGTTTGTCGGGCGCCGCAGCCGTGTTGCTCCTCTTGGTCGCCATCAGCATCCCCAACCTGCTGCGGTCGCGTATCGCCTCCAACCGGGCGCCCGATTACGCCCGCCAAAGGGCTGCGATGGGGACAGACCAGGGAATGCCCACGTCTGCTAGCGAAGAGGCGTCAAGAGATACGGCTCCCGGCATCCCCGCCGTAGCTGGACGGTTTATCACCTACCAGGTAACGCTGACGCTCGAAGTCAAAGAATTCGAGGCGGCCAAGCAGCAGGAGATGCGCATCGTCGAGCAGGGGGGCGGGTACGTCGCGCAGGCCAGTTCGTATGAAACCCCCAATCAACCACGGCGAGCGAGTTTGACTCTGCGCGTGCCGGCGACTCAGTTGTCCACCATGCTTGAGCAAATCCGCCGCCTAGGGCGGGTGACCCAGGAGCAGCTCACTTCCGAGGAAGTCACCGAGCAGGTTGTGGACTTGGAAGCCCGGCTGCGTAATGCCCGCGCCACCGAGCAGCGCCTGATCGCGGTGCTCAACAACCGCACGGGCAAGGTGTTGGATATCCTGCAAGTCGAACGGGAGATCGCTCGCACCCGAGAGAACATCGAGAGGATGGAGGCGCAGCGGCAAAACCTGCTCCGCCGCGTGGAACTGGCCACGGTGAACGTCACGCTCACCGAAGAGTTCAAGGCGCAAATGCAGCGGGCACCCTTCGCGGCCGCAGCCCGCCTGCGCAACGCCTTCATCGAGGGCTACCGTAACTTCGTGGACTCAGCCCTCGGGCTTGTGATTTTCCTGGTCCGCTACGGGCCGACCTTGCTGTTCTGGGGAGCCCTTGGTTGGCTGACCTGGCGAGGGTCGCGGCGCATCTTCCGCGGAGCGGCCAAACCGGGAGCCTGACGCTTGGACCCTGACTACCCTCTTGACAAATCCCACCCTTTGAATGTAGATTAGCACTCTCGAGACGAGAGTGCTAATCGCATCTGGGAGGCTGGTTCATTCTCGCCTAATCGGCTGTTAGAAAAGCACTTAGATGCCGAAAACAGCCCACCTGCAGGGGTAAAACCCAACACAGCCGGCTGGGACGTTCGCGGCAAACCGACCTCTGGACACACAGAAAGGAGCAAAACCGATGAATGTAAGACCTCTTCATGATCGCATCCTGATCAAGCGCATTGAAGAGAAAGAGACCGTGAAGGGTGGCATCATCATCCCCGACACGGCCAAGGAAAAGCCGCAAGAGGCTGAAGTGGTAGCGGTGGGCAACGGGAAGAAAACCGAAGAGGGGAAGGTCATCCCGCTCGACGTGAAGAAGGGTGACCGAATCCTGTTCGGGAAGTACTCTGGCACGGAAATCAAGATCCAGGATGAGGAATATCTCATCATCCGCGAGGATGAGGTGCTGGGCGTGCTCGAGGCGACCAAGGCCCACTCGGGCGGCAAGAAGTAATCCGTCAGCTGACGGATCAGTGGTCCCGCCGTCGGCGGGTCAGTCCTCAGTGGACGACGCAGGTGGTGCTGGAAGCAGTCATGGTTAGCCCGAGGGTAACGGACCACGGACAAGGGACAACGGACAAGGACTTTCATAGAAATCTTGGAGGGAGTGAAGATGGCAAACGCAAAACAGATTGTACATGGCGAGGATAGCCGCCGGGCGATTCTGCGGGGCGTGAATCAACTGGCGGACGCCGTGAAGATCACGCTGGGCCCCAAGGGCCGCAACGTGGTGCTCGACAGGAAGTTTGGTTCCCCCACGATCACTAAGGACGGCGTGACCGTGGCCAAGGAAATCGAGCTGAAAGACCCCCTGGAGAACATGGGCGCGCAGATGGTCCGCGAGGTCGCCTCGAAGACCTCCGACGTCGCCGGCGATGGCACCACAACAGCCACGGTGCTCGCCCAGGCGATCTACCGCGAGGGCGTGAAGACCGTGGCGGCGGGGGCCAATCCGATGGCCATCAAGCGGGGCATCGAGCTGGCCGTGCGTACGGTCTGCGGCTACGACGAAACCCAGAAAGACGGCTCGAAGAAGCACATCAAGGGCGAGCTCGACAAGTTCTCGAAGAAAGTCGAAGAGAGTTCGATGATCGCGCAAGTTGGCTCGGTCTCAGCCAACAACGACATGACCATCGG
>JALHUF010000221.1 GCA_022866195.1 Terriglobia bacterium | reverse complement strand
GTCGCGAAACGCAGACTCCCCCTGATCTGCCAGAAACCCATGGGACCCTCGCTGGCCGTGGCAGAACGCATGGTCCAGACTTGCCGGGAGGCAGGTGTGCCGTTCTACATTCACGAGAACTGGCGTTGGCAGACGCCGATCCGGCAGCTCAAGCAAGTGCTCAACGAAGGCGCGATAGGGACGCCCTTCCGCGCTCGTCTGACGATGGTTTCGGGCTTTCCCGTTTTCATCAATGAGCCGGCACTTAAGGATTGGGAAGAATTTGTTCTATGGGACATGGGGACGCACACCCTTGACGTGGCACGATTTCTGTTCGGAGAAGCCGACCGTTTGTATTGCCAGGTCCATCAGGTCCACGGCGATATCAAGGGCGAAGATATCGCCACGGTAATGATGCACATGGGCGGCAAGACGACGGTCATCAGCGAACTCGGCTACGCGGAAAACTACCTAGAACGCGAGCGGTTCCCTGAGACGTTCATCTTTGTAGAAGGAGACAAGGGGTCTGCCGAACTGTGCCCCGACTACTGGATCCGCGTGACTACCAAGAACGGGACCCACGCCAAGCGCTACCCGCCGCCGAATTATTGGTGGGCCGACCCCGACTACCTGGTTGTGCATTCCAGCATCGTTCCCTGCATCGGCAACTTGCTGGAGGCACTGCGGGGCGAAGGGCCGGCGGAAACCACCGGGGAGGATAACCTCAAGACAATTATCCTCACCTCCGCCGCCTACGACTCAGCGCGGTCTGGGAAGACGATTCATTTCGGCACGACCCAGGCAGGGGGCCCCGCGGCAGGATGACCCGTCCAGGGGCCTTGGAGCGCGATTCGCGGTGAAGAGGCTGCTCGCTGCCCTGTGAGCACGGCCGCTCGCGGATGTATTCGCGGCGATTTGCTTTTCTGCGTTTGCGACCTGAGGCGCGGCGCGAAAGACGCGAGGGCTTCTTACGAATGCGGAGGGGGAGCGTTTATGCGACTGAAGGACAAGGTGGCGGTGGTCACTGGTGGGGGCGCTGGGATCGGACGAGCAGTAGCGGAGTTGTTTGCGCGCGAAGGCGCTCGCGTTGTGGTCGCGGAGATTGACGCCGGTAGAGGCGAGGCGACAACCGCCGCGATCCGGCACGTAGGTGGTGAAGCAATCTTCGTTGGCAGCGACGTCTCCAAGCCAGAGGACGTGCAAGCCATGGTGAACGCTGCCGTCGACCATTACGGTGGCCTGGACGTCCTGGTTAGCAACGCCGCCATCCAAATGCACGGGAAAGACGCCCGCGCGCACGAGCTTCCCGATGAAGTCTGGGAGCGCACGATGGCCGTTAACCTCAAGGGAGCGTGGCTGTGTTCGAAATATGCCATTCCCGCGATGATCAGGCAGGGTGGTGGTTCAATTGTCCACATCGCATCGCCTACCGGCCTTACCGGCTGCGCTCCCACTTACACTGCCTACAGCACGAGCAAAGGCGGTATGTTCGCGCTCACGCGCATCATGGCAGTGGACTACGCTCGCGACAACATTCGGGTTAACGCGGTTGTTCCGGGCACAACTGAAACACCACTCATCGCCAGTTTGTTAGAAGATCAGGCAACCCGCACACGCCTGGTTGCTAAAGCGCCGCTCGGGCGCCTCGGCACCGCCGAGGATGTCGCTCCCCTGGTCCTCTTCCTGGCCTCGGACGAATCGCGCTACTGCACGGGCGGATTCTACATGGTGGACGGCGGGCTGACCGCAGATTAGCTAGGGCTGCGCGCGGAGTCGGCGCCATCCTAGTCGCAAGACCGAGGAGAGGACATGGCGGTGCCGACTGTCGCCTCGATTCTGAAGCGTACTTTCTGCACTAATAGTGCGAGACCAAGGCTAACCGTAACGTATTCTATCGAGCAGGGCGGCGCCAATATTGACAGAGCTGCGGGGGCCGCGCTGTGGCGCAGAGGGCATAGTGCTCTGAGCTTGAACCGATGGAGCGGCCGGTGTATGGTTTCGCGCAAAGGCGAAGTTGAAATCGAAAATCGCGGGTGATGACGATGAGAAGTCCGAAACAGAGCCGGCGGGAATTCATTGAAGGTGTGACCTTGGGTGCCGCGGCAGCGGGCGTTTTAGTTCCCCTGCTTAACGAGAACGCGACTGCAACTGCAGCAGGAGAGATGCCCTACCGGCCACTCGGGCGCACAGGAGAGAAAGTGTCCCTGCTTGGGTTGGGAGGCGCGCACTTCGGGATGATGATGCCGGATGAGGAATACGCTACCCGTTTCATTCGCACGGCCATCGATGACGGCGTCAACTTTGTCGAGACATCGTGGGACTATGATTGGGGCCTGAGTGAATACCGCATCGGCAAGGCACTCCGGGATGGATATCGCCAGAAGGCCTTTCTGGCAACCAAGATCGACGGCCGGACGAAACCCTCCGCCGAATGGCAGCTCGACGACTCACTACACCGTTTGAGGACGGACACCATCGACTTGGTACAGTTTCATGAAGTGGTTAACATGAGTGATCCCGACAGGATTTTCGGTCCCAACGGTGCCATCGAAACCCTACTAGCCGCGAAAAAGGCCGGGAAGATCCGCTATATCGGCTTCACGAGTCACTGGGGTCCCGACGTCATCCTCAAGACGATTAATCTGGGGCTGAAGAATGGCTTTACCTTCGATACTGCAATGGTCACACTGAACGTCATGGATCCCCACTTTCGGAACGTCGCTGGTGAGGTGGTCCCGGTGCTGCAAGAGCTGGGCGTCGGTGTTTTGGCATTCAAATCGATGGGGGCCGGGGGGTTCGTAGGCAAAAAGGATTATAGCGAGGCGAAGGATTACGACCTGAAGCCAATCAACGTGGCGCCCGTCGAGTGTTTGCACTACGTGATGAGCTTGCCGGTTTCGGTGGTGATCTCCGGGATGAACACGATGGAAATCCTTCGGGAGAACCTCAAGATCACACGCGAGTTCCGGCAGATGAGCGACGCGCAGATCGCCCAGCTATTGGCCAGGACTGCAGAAGCAGGCAGGTCGGGCCAGTACGAGTGGTGGAAAACTCCCAAAGGTCGGGAGTGGACTCGCGACCACCCGGAGTGCTTTTCGTAAGACCATATACAGTCCAGCTCGGACCAGGGAAAAGGGGCGGGTCAGACAACGGTTTCCCGAAGGACTGGCGCTGGGTCGACGCTGAATGTCATGCGGGAGGTTAGGCGGGTAGTACATCGGGGAGAACTGCCAGCCGGTCGGTCTAGCGGCTGGAGTTCCGCTAGCGGGCAAATCTACCCACGCTCGGAAAGGTCACGTACAACCATCCTATCAAGGATTATAGCGATTCTATCATCCCACTTTGTGACAGCTTGGCAGCCTAGAGTCTAGAAGCGGTTCATGGCGCTGGTTGCGGTCCGACGGTGGAAGCAGGCGCACCCAGCAGCGCGGATCTGCCTCCATATGGTCACCGTGAATGGGTGGAGCCGCCCGGTTGTGTTCACCGCCTCGTCCCGAGGGAAATTGACGTACGGTTTCCGAGTTCGGGAGGAAATCCAGGGCTGGGACGTCAGTTGGCTACGGTCCGGCCGCCACATTTCCTAGGGGGTTTGGCTGACACTGTGGACGTGGGTGTCTCCGGCGGAGCTTGCGAAGCGTCGTCTGTAAGCCATGGGCGTCATACGGGCGATCTTGCGGAATACTGACCCGAAGTAACTCTGATCACAGAATCCAACTTCCTGGCTCAACTGGGAGATGGGTTTGTCCGACGACGTCAGCAACGCCTGCGCCTTGGCGATGCGGAAGTGATTGAGATAGGAGATGAAGGACTGACCGGTTACCTGTTTGAAGACCCGCATGAAATGCGGCTTGCTGATGCGCAGCAATTCAGCCGCGTCTTCAACGGCGACCGCTCGGCTGTAGTGAGTCTCCAGGAACTCGAAGAGAGGGGCGATTCGCTGGCTCGCTTGCTGCTGCAGGCCGTCAACCTGTCGACTGCCGATGTACTTCGAATAGTAGTTGACAAGCAGGATGAGGACCATCTTCAGGTAGGTCCGGACTGAGAGCCGAGCACGGTTAGTAGTGGCTGGCAACTCCGCGTCTACGCGCTGAATCAGGCTCAGGGCTTCGGCAGGGATTCCAGTCTTTGCGGGAATCAGGTGAGGGAATGAGGCATCCTGAAGATAAAACGGCATCAGGAACTCTGCCCCATCCCCGTGGGCGCCTGCCTCACAGATCACTTCCGGCATAAAGAACGCGGTCGCAATTTTCGCATGCAACCGGGTGTTTCGAGCCATGCAATGATACAACGCGCTGCCCAGGACGATGAGTTCGCCCTTTTTGGCCACGAAGCTGCGATCTGCAACTTGGCAAGTGATCTCACCACATAGGACACAGGCAAGCTCGAAATAGTCGTGGCGATTCATCCGGACGGGTTGCCGTTCGCCGAAGACTTGAAACAGGACAGCCACAGGGAAGGACGGGTCAAAAGGCCAAACATGGACGCCATCAGCCCGTATTTGGGGGGCGATGATTGATACGCTATCCTGCCACTTCAAGTTCCCAGCCAGGCGCATATGACTCCCGCCAGTGACTTGCCGAGTCTGTCCCCAGGTTCACGACAGAAGCTACCAAAAACCTCTTGGCGCGTCAATCGCCACCGGGTGGATCTCGAACGTTTAGTACTAGATAGGCCACGGTACCAACTCGCAGATACGAGCCCCGGACCAGCCGCAAACTGGGCCTGTGCGCACGCCCACGGGTTCTGGCCATCTGTGCCGTTGCTTGTGATACTTTTGCAAGAAAAAAAGTTCCGATCCTTATAGAAACGCTGGCATGGTGGCTACTAAATAGTGGGCAAGAGAGCGCCGACACGACCGGCATACTCTCAAACGCACGGCAATTTTCCGGGTGTCAGGGTCAAGTCCGGCATTAGACAGCCGCAGCGCGGAAGGGAGCTTGCATATGTCAATCCGTAGAAGTTTTCGGCGATGGCATTTGTGGGGGCTAATCATGCTCCTGCTGTTGTGTGGGCGTGCGCCCGCGCAAATGATCACTGGAGAACTCAGCGGTACGGTTCTGGATTCTTCCGGCGCCGTGATTCCGGATGCCAGCATCACCTTGACGAGTGAGGATACCGGAGCCTCGCGGACGATCACGAGCAGCGCGAATGGAGAGTTCGTATTCACCGCATTACGGCCTGGTACGTACACCGTCAAAGTGGAGAAGGCCGGCTTCCAGGCTTACGAACGGAAGGGGATCGTATCGACCGTCAATCAGCGTGTCGCTCTGGGCGGCGTTCAACTCACCGTCGGCCAAGTGACACAGACAGTTGAAGTGACGGCAGTAGGCGAAGCGGTCAACACGGAAAGCGCCGATGCCGTCGGATTACTCTCTAACATTCAAGTCGCCAACCTGGGTATTATGGGTCGCGACGTCATGCAACTGTTGCGCGTGCTACCCGGTGTTAGCACTCTGACGGTGGTCCCCTGGGGAGAAATCGGGGATAACGATCCCGCTGGGACTGGAGCCAACGGCGGGCAGTTCGGGAGCTTCACCCCAGCCGTCGGTGGCGCCCGCCTCTTCTGGAACACCGTCACCGTCGATGGCCAGGTGGGTTCCAACCCGGACTTCCCGGGACTCTTCATGGCCGCAACAAGCATGGACGCGGTGGCGGAAGTGAAGGTGGTCTCCAACAACTACACGGCAGACTACGGCCGCAACCCCGGATCGACTATTGCGGTGCTGACCAAGTCCGGCACAAGGGACTTCCACGGCACGGTGTACGGTTACAAGCGCCACGAGAAGTTGAACGCCAATGATTTCTTCAACAATCGCGACGGGCTCGAGAAATCGGTCTATCGGTTTGGAACCTTCGGCTTTGCCGTGGGGGGACCGGTCTATATCCCCAATAAATTCAACACCAGCAAGGAGAAGCTGTTCTTCTTCTATTCCCAAGAGAACTGGCAGGTTAAGCAGCCCCAGGGAATAACTCAGGTGACGGTTCCCACGGCGCTGGAGCGCACCGGCGATTTTTCACAAAGCATCTACCAGGGCCAAATTGACGAACTAACGGGTCAACCCATCCCCGTCGTGCTCACTGACCCTGACCCCACGAACCCGAACCCCATCGTCAATAACATCATCCCCGAGGCGCGGCTCAATTCGCAAGGCCAGATCCTGATGAACGTGATGCCTTTGCCGAACCGTACCGACCCGACGCAACCTTTTAATTATGAGTGGAGGGACATCTGCGAAATCCCCAGGCTGCTCCAGGCGCTCAAACTCGACTATCACCCCTCGAGCAAAGACACCTTTACGTTGAGCGGCCGGCGCTGGTGGGTGGATACGCGCGCTTACGGCTGCCGAGTCCTCGGCTATGCGGATGACCTTCCCATCTTCAAGCACCACTACGCGGAGACGACGGACACGGTACAGATCGCCTGGACGCGTGTCATCAGCTCCAATGTCGTAAATGAATTCAACATCGGTTTCGTGGGCGAGAAGGAGTTGAGCCCTGCCACCAACCTCTTCGGGCGCACCGAGGCGAACTATTTTGATCCCATCAAGCGCTCGACCTTGGGCTTTACGCTCGGCCAACTCTATCCGGCGGCCAATACCAACGATATTCTCCCCCAAGCCTATTTCGGCGGTGTGCCGAACGGGGCGTATCTCAATACTGAGGACCGCTTTCCCGATAATCAGGGTTATCCGAGGTTCAATTTCGGAAACAATCTCAGTTGGATTCGCGGCCCGCACTCGTTCAAGTTCGGTGTCTATTTCGAACGCACTTGGGCCACAGACGGTCCTCACGCTGGTTGTTTCAACGGATGTTTTGATTTCGGGCAAGATGTGAACAACCCCTTTGACACGACCTTTGCGTTTGCCAATGCGGCTTTGGGGAATTTCCGAGAGTACAGTGAGTCCGACAGTCGGAGATTCTATCTCATGGCCAACAAGGTGTGGGAGTGGTTTGCCCAGGACACCTGGAAGGTGAACCGAAAGTTGACTCTCACTTTTGGCGCCAGGTTCGCCTGGTTTACCCCCTGGAAAGTCAACAAGGGGTTGGGAGCAGAGTTCGTGACGGGCCGTTACGACCCAGCCCAGGTCCCCCCGCTCTACTACCCCTATCGAGACCCAATCACCGGCGCTCGTCTGGCTCAGAATCCTTCGAACCCAGCCGATATTCAGCCGGAAGTCTATATCGGCGCCTACACCAGTGACTTCAATTTTCCTGGTATGGTGTTGAGCTCCGACACCAGCTATCCGGCGGGTTTCAGAACACAGCAACCAATCCAGGTGTCTCCTCGGTTCGGTTTCTCCTACGACCCGTTCGGAGACGGGAAGACGGCCATCCGGGGCGGGTTTGCGATCATGAAGCAAGCCACTCCTTCTTACAGCACCTACGCCTGGAGCATGGTCACCAATCCACCTGTCCAGATCCGGCCCCACATCTACTACGGCGACATGGCTACACTCCTCAGTAGGTCGGGTCTGTTATTCCCGGGTGGCACGAGTGCCATTGAATTAGAGGATCACGTTCCGAGTGTCTACCGGTACAGCCTCGGGATTCAGCGCGATATCGGCATGAAAACGATCGTGGATGTATCCTATGTGGGGAACGTCGGCAGGCACCTGATCCAGAGTCAGGACCAAAATTCCGTCCCTTACGGAGCCCGCTTCCTCAGTGAGAATATCGATCCGACTAGTCCTATTAACGCGCCCGCGCCCCTGGCAGACGTCTTCTTCCGGCCCATCCCGGGCTATGAGGGAATCGGGATGGTAATGAACGCGGGGATTTCCAACTATAACTCCCTGCAAGTGGCCGTCAATCGCCGCTTTGCCAAGGGAGTTTCGTATGGGATTTCCTACACCTGGTCGCACACATTGAACACCGGCAGCAGCGAAGGTGACGGACTGGCGAGGTACCGGCCATGGCGAATATGGAATTACGGGCCGGCCAATTTCGACCAGACCCATATGTTCGTCTTCAACTATGTTTGGGACCTCCCGAAAGCCAGCAAGCTTGTGGAAGGTTCTGGGGCGAAATTGCTTGTCGGGAGCGTGCTCGACAACTGGCAGATTTCGGGAATTACCACCATGGCCAGCGGTCTACCCCAGGGCGTATGGCTGGGCACGATTAGCGGCCTTGACCTGAGTGGCGGGGGTGACGGAACGCGGACGAATGTGATCGCACGTCCGCAGCTCTCGCATGGTGAGAGGACATTCGATCGGTGGTTCAATACTGCTGCTTTTGCAATGCCGGCTCTCCCGGACAAAACAGACCCCAACAACCCGATTGTCGATCCCGGCAATGCTTCCGTGTTCCCCGTCCGCGGCCCGGGGCAGAATAACTGGAACATCACCATCATGAAGAAGTTCCCGTTGAAGAGTGAAAGCCGGTCCCTGCAATTCCGCGCCGAATTCTACAACGCATTCAACCACACGCAGTTTTCGGCGATCGATACGTGGGCGAACTTCGATGACACGACGGCCGGGTTCCCGCAGGTGAACAACACCTTCGGCCAGGTCGTGGCGTCGCGCTCACCGCGTGTCATCCAGTTGTCTCTGCGATTCGATTTCTGATCGACTCTGGAGAATCCTCACGCCGGGCCGCCGGTGCGGCCCGGCTTTTTCTTATCCGGCTGGAGAAGATTCGGCCGATCAATATCTCCGTACCAGAAAAGGCTGGAACGAGCGAACAGCCTGTGTCTGGCCAAGCCAAGTACGCCAACGCTTGCACGGGACCTTCCCCCAGTTTCTGCCACCCGCATAATGGCGGCGCGAGAGGCAGCGCGACATAGCACACGGAACCCTTTATGAAAGCAGCGGTTTGGCATGGACGTCAGGACGTGCGCGTGCAAGAAGTGAGTGACCCTCCCTTGCCTCCTCCTGGGCAATTACAGGTGGAGGTTGCCTATTGTGGGATCTGCGGGACCGATCTTCATGAGTACATCGGAGGCCCACTCTACATACCTGCTGATGCTCCGCATCCCCTGACGGGCGTGCGTGCGCCCGTCATCACGGGACACGAAATGTCCGGGCGAGTCGTGGCGGTTGGCGAAGGAGTTAAAGGGTTTTCCGCGGGAGACCGCGTGGCTGCCTGCCCCATTGTTGGCTGCCTGGAGTGCCGGTGGTGCAAGTCTGGATCGATGGCGCAGTGCGACAAGGTAGCTTTTCTGGGAACGTCGTGGACCGGCGGTGCCTTTGCCGAGCGTGTCAATCTTCACGCTTACCAGTGCTACCACCTCCCGGACGCGCTCTCTGATGAAGTGGCCGCCATGGTAGAGCCGTTTGCCTCTACGGCAAGAGCGGTGTTGCGGGGCGAAGTTGGTGCCGAAGATAGTGTGGCGATCGTCGGCGCTGGCCCCATCGGGCTGATGTCGTTGATGGCAGCGGTAATTCGCGGGGCCAAACGAGTTGTGGCCGTGGAAATGGCGGCCCGCCGCATTGAGCTGGCGAAGCAATGTGGCGCCACTGCCGTGATCAATCCAAAGTGCGAGGACCCGCTCCAGCGCGCCAGAGAGCTCACGAATGGAGACGGATTCGATGTGGTGGTTGAATGCGCAGGGCAACAAGACACCGGCTTGCTGGCAGCGCGGCTGACTCGCACGAGGGGACGGCTGATCGTGATGGGGGTTTTTGAAAAGCCCGCGCCCTTGGACTTCACCGATCTGGTTTTTCGCGAGAAAACGGTG
>JALHUF010000220.1 GCA_022866195.1 Terriglobia bacterium | reverse complement strand
GGACATTGGGACTGAGAACTGACAACTGAAAACTGGGGACGGCTGAATGTTCGAAATATCGGCGGAGTATTCCTTTGCGGCGGGCCATGCGTTACGCGGCTACAAGGGAAAGTGCGAGCACGTCCATGGGCACAACTACAAAATCTGTGTCACCGTGGCCGGGGAACAACTCAATGCCCTCGGGCTGCTGATGGATTTCGTTGATTTGCGCGCGGCCCTCAAGGCCTTGGCCGAGCGCCTGGACCATCGCTTCCTGAATGATCTGCCACCCTTTGACCAACTGAACCCCTCGGCTGAGAACTTGGCCAAATACTTCTGGGAAGGCCTGGAGCCTGAAGTCCGGAAGCAGGGCCTGCACGTTCAATCCGTGACCGTTTGGGAAACAGATACGACCTCGGCGACTTACCACCCCTCCCCCCAACGTTAGAAACCCGCATTCTCTCAGCGATATGAGCCTGCGTCTCTTGGGTGCAGATTCGGGCGGAGGAGATCAAGGGAGTGGGTGTAAGAGAAAGGACATCCCTTCGCCGACCACAACTGAACCCGAGGCGGGCACAATTGACCGCCTACCAGGTCCAGAAGGCTACGGAGGGGTGGATGGCGGCGTGGTGCTGCTGGGCGCAGACGCCCTCGTTGCAGTAGTAAACGTCCTCGCACCACCGGCACCGGGTCAGGCGATCCTTGTCGCGGACGCAGCCGCAGACCGTGCAGGCTTCCAGGAGGTCAGCGACAACGTGCCGCGAATGAGCCCGCCAGTTCTCCAGCACCTCTCGCTCTTCCCGGATTCTTGTCAGATCGTCCTTGCCGAGCATGTTCCGCTCCCGCTCCTGCTACAGGGGTAGATGCAACCTGAAGGCCAAGGGGCTACCTCGCTGCTGGAGGATTATCCTGAATCTTGCAACCCCTTTGCTTTCAGAGAGAAGGAGCCACTTTCCTGCGCCGACTCTCGGGCATTTGGACGCCGGACACAACGTCGCTTGTGCTGATTTCTACCGAAAAGTGTCACATTTTTGTATCAGTCTCACCCGGGATGGGACAGGCCGTCCCGGGCGTGCGCTCCGCGAATCGGGTAGAATGAGGCTGAGCTACGGGAAGGGAGGAAGGCCGAAGTGCTCGTCACGGAGATCTTCAAATCGATCCAGGGCGAGTCCACATTCGCGGGGCTGCCCTGCGTATTCATCCGCCTGACGGGCTGCAATCTCCGCTGCCACTGGTGTGACACGGCTTATGCATTTCAGGGCGGGCAGACGATGTCGGCGGAGGAGATTCTGGCGCGCGCCCGGCAGTTGGGATGCTCGCTGGTGGAAATCACGGGGGGCGAACCGCTTCTCCAGGCGGAGGTCCCGGCACTGGCCGAGCAGCTTCTTGCCGAGCGTCATCGGGTTCTTGTGGAGACCAGCGGGGAACGCTTTGTGGGTGAGCTGCCGCGAGCCGTGGTGAAGATTGTGGATGTGAAGTGTCCGGGGAGCGGAGAAAGCGGAAAGTTCCGCCTCGAGAACCTCGAGGCACTCGAACGCAAGGATCAGCTTAAATTCGTGATCTTGGACGAAAACGATTATCGCTACGCGCGAGATTTTCTTGCGAGACACAACGTGCGCGGCCGCGTGGACGAAGTTATCTTCGCTCCGGTCTTCGGCCAACTTCCGCCGCGCACGCTGGCCGAATGGATCCTGCGCGACGGCCTGGAAGTGCGCCTGGGGCTCCAGCTCCATAAGTTCATTTGGGAGCCCGAGACAAGAGGAGTGTAGAAAGCTGTAGGCGGTAAGCAGAAGGCAGTAGGCAGCAAGCAGGCGGAAGATAGCTGATTGAGAGGTAGTGCATGGACAGGGCAGAGCAGGAACTCTATGGTGCCTCGGTGCATGTCAACTATGAAGTTGAAATACTGAAGGCCATGACCTCGTTTCTCTGTGAATTTCCTGAGAGGACAGCTGAAGGCATATGGCGAAGAAACGCGTACTCAGTGCTTTTTCACGGAGCTCCCATTCGAGCGTCAGAGATGGTTTCCAACCTTGAGCCATGAGTAAGGAAGATAGGGATCAACGAACGGTGAATAAGAGGCAACCGACCACGGACAACGGGCCACTGACAAAGGACAAGCCTTTAGCCGTCGTTCTCGCCAGCGGGGGCATGGACAGTTGCGTGACCACGGCCATTGCGCATCTGGACTATCGCCTGGCGATGCTGCACGTGGCTTACGGGCAGCGGACCGAGAAGCGCGAACTTCAGGCGTTCCATGCTTTGGCGGACTTCTATCGGGCCGAGTACCGGCTGGTGTGCCGGCTGGAGCACCTGAGGCAGATTGGCGGCTCCAGCCTCACTGACGCGCGGCTGGCCGTGGAGCGCGCCAACCTGGACCGCAAGGAAATCCCCTTGAGCTACGTCCCGTTTCGCAACGCGCACTTCCTCTCCATCGCGGTATCCTGGGGCGAGGTATTAGGAGCGCGCAAGATTTTTATCGGCGCCGTAGCCGAAGATAGCTCCGGTTACCCCGACTGCCGCCCGGAGTATTACGAGGCGTTCAACCGCGTCATCGTGGCGGGGACAAAGCCCGAAACACAACTTGAAATTGTCACGCCGGTCATCCACTTGCGCAAAAGCGAAATCGTGCGGCGGGGAGCGGAGCTGCGCGCGCCGCTCGAGCTTACCTGGTCCTGCTACCAGGCCGAAGCCGTTGCCTGTGGAGTCTGCGATAGTTGCGCGTTGCGCTTGCGGGCCTTTGCAGAGGCCGGGGTGCCTGATCCCATCCCTTACGCTGTCCGCCCGAGCTACGCCCGCCGCCCGGGCACACCGCCTTAGGTTGCTTCTGCCCGCCTTGACTTAGACTCAGTTTGTGTTAGAGTGTCGCCAACAACATTTTGCTAACCTTCGAAAAGGGGAGGTGCGCGGCCATGAATCGGCGTGAGGCGGCTCTTCTTCTCGTCCTAGGTTGCCTAGTAGTTCCAGCTGCCCAATTACTGGCCAAGTTTGGAATCAGCAAGACGCGCGTGACTTTCCTCATGCATCATCCGCCGGCCTTCGTTACCCCCGGCAGAGAGCTGCGGGTGGACGCTAATTCAACTGACCCGCGAGGCACGATCTGGGCCAGCCAGCTTAAAGGGCTGCTGGATCAGAACCTCATCCGCGAAAACTTCAAGCCGACGCCGACTGCGCCGACGTTCCTTCAATTCACAGTGAACCAATCCGAGGCCACGGTCGAGAACCAGAGACGCGTCGAGTCCGTCAACGTCCACACCGGCTCGCACACCGAGTACGACAAGAAAGGCAACGCGCGCGAGGTCGAGGACTGCCAGTTCCAAGAGGCCGAGATGACATACTTGGTCTCCAACGGCAGCCTTTCCGTGACGGTTCAGGTGAGCGAGGCCAAGTCCCAGGCGGTTGTGCACAGCCAAGTACTCCAACCCACGTACAATGCCGAGTCAGCCATCGCGGGCCCAACGCGATGTGCCGGGCAGGGCTATGGTGTTAGAGCGGGGCAACTGCAGTCACCTCAAGCCATCCTCAGTTCGCTCATCGAACAAGCCGCAGCCAACACATTGAGATTGGTGGCTGGCTATGATGAGCCCCGGAGTGTTCTCCTAGCCGTGGACGGTGAATTGAAGCCAGGCAACGCTCAGGCTCTCGCGGGAAACTGGCGGCAGGCCCTGGAGACTTGGAAGGGGGCGTCCATCAAGGAGAAAGCCCGGGATACCGAGGCTGCCCGCCAGTACAATCTCGGCGTAGCGCATGAAGCCCTGGCGGCTTCTGCCATGCGGAACAATGTCCTGGATGAAGCCAACGCACATCTGAACGATGCGGAACAGTCCTATCGGCAGGCCCTGGGCCTCGATCCTGGCGAGAAATACTTCCGTGACACCATCGCGCGGCTCCAGCACGACCGTGGGGTGCTGCAAAAGGAACAAGAACATCAATTCATGAAGCAGGCCGTCGAAGCCGCGTCTCTGCCGCAAGCGCCTCAGGCTCCCTCCCAGCCACTGACGGTTGATATTCCGCTCGACGGGTGGCCGGAGAACGAATCTCCGGCAGTTCACAGTTTCCGGGCCTATGTCCGCAAGCGGGTTGAAAGTCAGAAGCAGGAACCGAGCGAAGCCTTTCGGAAGCAGCTTTCGGCGGAGGGGGCTGACTACGAGGTCAAGGAAGGGAGGGCCATGCAAGTGGTGGATTCCGAAGCCAAGCGCTTCCTCGTCCTTAAGCAGAACTTGGACAAGTATCGTGAATTGTTCAGCGAGTTGGCCGGAGACGGTGTCATCTCGGCGGACGAACGAGAGGTCTTGATGACGAGGAAGAAAACCCTTCACCTTCCTGACGGTCTGGTGAAGCAAGTGGAAGCGCAGTTCCGCTTCAAGGAGTGAAAGACCTTCTGGGGAAGGAGGAGAACTGTGAACCGGGCGTTGCGATCATTTCTGCGTCTTCCATGCTGCCTAACGTTATTGGGATGTTCGGAGCTGTTCCTTCTTGGGCCACTCGTTGCGCGGAGTGCCGACCGCTGCGCGGACGCGCGCGATGACATCCGCCGCGCTAAGGCGATGGGCGAGAGCGATCGCCAAGCCGAGGCTCGCACTCTCTTGCGGAGCGCGCTCTTTGCCTGTCCGGCCAACCCTCAGAACTTGGACTTGCTGGCAGAGGCCTACGACTCCCTCGGGGAGCTGGCGCAGGCCGGAACCTTGCGCGAACAGGCGATGCGCCTTCGCGGCGTGTCTGCCAAGCCATGGGTCGAATTCACTGCCGCCAGCCACGCTATTGAGCGTGGGCAGACGACTCAGCTCTCCTGGAACACCGCGAATGCTTCTGCGGTGGAGATCGCCCCCGACCTCGGGCGTGTCCCCGCGCGTGGTACCAAGACTGTGGCACCCATGGCGGGTGTGACTTACCAACTGACGGCGCGAGGTCCCGGCGGTATATCGAGCGCATCCGTCGAGATTACCGTAACCCTTTCGCGCCTGACCGAGGCCAACATCCTCGAACTCTTGAAGAATGAAGTCCCGCAAACACGCGTTGCGAAGCTCGCGGCGGAACGAGGGATTGCCTTCGCGGTTTCCGCGGAGGCGGAGCGGAGACTTCGGGCCGCGGGCGCTGAGGATGCTTTGATCGAGGTCCTGAAAAAGGCCCCACACTGAGCGCGGACGAGGTTGCCTGCGGGGTCTGCGATAGTTGCGCGTTGCGCTTGCGGGCCTTTGCCGAGGCCGGGGTACCTGATCCCATCCCTTACGCTGTCCGCCCGAGTTACATCCGCCCTGATGTCCCGCGTTTCTAGAACGGTGCTGAAAAAGGCCTGGGAGCATGTCATCCTGAGCGAAGCGAAGGATCTAAAGTCTTCTGTTGCCAGACGCGCCAGAGATGCTTCGCTGGCGCTCAGCATGACAAAGAGGGTTTTTCAGCATCCTGCTAGCCCTTCGGTCTTCCCCGCCACGAGGGCGATTGGTTATTTTCATTGACGTGGAGAGCGCGATTGAACTAAAACCGCGACGACGGCTTCATTTCCGCGCGCGAGCGGGCCATCCTCCGGGAGCAGCAGAAGGCTCTCCGTCTTCCTGACGAGGTGGTGAAGGAGATTGAGAAGCAACTTGAGTTCAAGGAATAAGGCGTGGCGCACGAATGACCGCGCCAGCCCTCAAGGTAAGGCCATGGTAGCTGATCGGTGGAGGTGAGCTCCACGGTGCGAGGCCGGATCGTAACCGGCATCACAGATGCGGCCAATGAGACTTCTCCGGCCTCGGCTACAGCTTTTCGCGACGACTGTCAAACTCAATGTGCTCAAGGTGGTGTGTCACCGAGAAAACCAATGGGGTTGAGTCACCATCTCAAAAAGGGTACAATAGAGTGAAGGTATCAGATGCAGGAGGCAATTATGTCGCTGTCGGGAGTGCGGAAGGTGATGGGGTTGGCTGTCGTGCTCATGCTCCTCGCAGGCGCGAGCCCCGTCTTCGCGCAGTTGGGTTCGCTCACCGGGGTGTGCAAGGACGAGAAGGGGAACCCCCTGGTCGGCTACAAGCTGCGTATCGAGCGTCAGAATGTGAAGTGGAAATCCGAGGTCAAGACGAATAAGAAAGGCGAATACACGCACATCGGATTGGCGCCCGCCGACTATAAGGTCACGCTTGTGGATCCGAGCGGCAGGGATGTCTTTTTCCTGGGCACGCATGTTGGGATCGGGGACCCGACCGAGCTGAATTTCGATTTGGCCAAGGAGAGGGCGCGGGCGCAGGATGACCAAGCGAGGCAATTGGCCGCCAACCCTGAACTGCAAAAGCAAAAGGACGAGGCGGATAAGGATGTCAAACAGTTCACGGGCCTGAAAGGGCTCTACGAGCAAGGGGAGGTGCTCCTGGGGGAGAAGAAATACGTCGAAGCCGCCGCGATGTTTGAGCAGGCGCTCCCGTTGGCCAAGGGTACGAATATTCCTGTCATCCTGGCGAAGTTGGGCGAGAGCTATCACAAGTCCCGGCAGTATGATCGGGCCGTGGAGTACTACCGGAAGGCGAGCGAGGCCAATCCTGCGAACCCTGATGTGCACAACAATCTGGGCAACGTATATGCCGAGATGGGGAAGTCCGCGGAAGCCTTGGCGGAGTTCCAGAAAGCTGCCGAACTCAACCCCGCCGGGGCTGCCCGCTACTACTTCAACCTAGGCGCCGTGAGCTACAACATGGGCAAGATGGACGATGCCGCGAACGCCTTCAAGAAGGCCACGGAAATCGACCCGAAATACGCCGATGCTTTCTTCTGGCTGGGGCAAGCGTTTATGGGCAAGGCCACGATGACTCCCGACGGGAAAGTGGTTGCCGTTCCCGGCACCGTTGAGGCGCTGGAGAACTATTTGAAGCTCGAGCCGAACGGGAAGAACGCGGCGACGGCGCAGGCCTTATTGCAGACCGTCCAGGGACAGATCCAGACCGTGTACAAGTCCGAGAAAAAGAAGAAGAAATAGCTTTGCACGCTTTAAGCTTCGGGCCTCGCGGGAATCATACCGCGGGGTCTTTTTGTTAGCGGCCATGATTTATGCAGGAAATCTGACGGCGCTCGCGGTAGTGGTGATGCTGGGCGGCGGCCCTCTTGCCGCCGATACGATCTACCAGACTAACCCGCAGGGTAGACAGGTCACCATCCACCGCGACGCCATTTTGGTCAAGGAAGACTTCTCCTCCCTCCTCTACAAACACTTCGACCTGAAAGAGCGGCGCGTGGTCAAGGTGCGGCTGAGCAAGGGCAGCTTGCCCTATTCGGTGGTGACCAGCAGCCCGGAAGACCGCCAGCAGATTGTCAACACCTGGAGGCGGTTCGGGTACACGGCCACGGTGACGGACCAAAGCGGTAAGACGACCTGCTTGTCTGATGTGTACCTGGATTTCTATCCTCCGGGAGGGCGCGGCTCGTTGTTGGAATCCGTCCCGCCCAGAACCACGTTTCCTGTCCAGCTGGAGGGCGGAGGCGCAGACGAGCTGGAGTTCTCCAAGATCGATCGCATCGAGTTCCACGGAGAACGAATAAAGCTGACGCTCCGCGATGGGCAGACGCAGGACGCCCGATTTCTCATGCCCACGGATCGTCCCGCGGAGGCGCGCCTCTTGGGCATCACTGAACAGTACGACCCCGCGAGCCCGGAGGTATTTGATTTCTCGCTGCCGCTCGCGCGCATGAAAGAGATCCGATTCGAACCGTAGCCGACGGAATTAGTCTGCCCGAGGTGTGCCCTCCTCAAATCATTCCCTCAGTAACGGGTGACAAGCAACACGTTTCGCGTTAACCTTCCGCGCTCGTCGCTTGCTACGGGCAGGTTATCGCTGGACCACCAGGAGGGACGATGCTGCGCATGCTGAAGGTTGCTTTTGCCGGATGCTGGTTGGCGCTGGCGATGGGAGCCTCTGTTCAGGCCGCGGGGCTCAAGGCCGGCGTGGCGAAGGTTGAGATTACTCCGCCCGCCGGCGAGAAGATGTGGGGGTACTTCGACCGGCAGGCGGGCGCGGAGGGGACGCTGGATCCTTTGTACGCCCGCGTGTTGGTGCTCGAGGCGGGGGAAAAGCGGCTGGCGCTGGTGGTGCTGGATTTGGGGCGTACCTTCGGGCCGGCCCAACTAGCGCGCCTGGGAGAGACCGCGCGGAAAACTAGCGGGATCTCCTATGTGCTCGTGCAGGCCACCCACACGCACGCGGGCCCGGTCATCCAGGATGAGTATCCTGGAAACGCGGTTCCCGCCTGGGAGACGGCGGCGCTGGAAAAGATTGCGAAAGCCATCGAGGAAGCGCGGCTGCGCGCTGTGGAGGCACGGCTCGGCACCGGCTACGGCGTCGCCTACATCGGCTACAACCGGATCCGTGTGAATCCGGATGGAAAAGTCACGATGTTCTGGACCAATCCCACGCGGGAGCCGACGGCGCCGGTGGACCCGACGGTTTCGGTGCTGCGCGTGGACACGGCGGACGGCAAACCACTGGCGATCCTGGTGAACTACGCTTGCCACCCGGTAGTGTTTGGGCCGGACAACCTGCAATATTCCGCCGACTTCCCGGGCGTGATGGTGAAGACCGTGGAAGAGGCTTTCGGGGGCGGACCGCTTTGCTTTTTCTTGCAGGGCGCTCCCGGCGACATCAACGTTTACGACGCCACCACCCGGCGCGCCCAGGACGCGGTGAAAAAGCGGGATTGGAGCGGAGAACGACTGGGCGCAGAAGCCGCGCGCGTCGCCAAAGCCATCCAGACCCGGGCCGACACGCCGGCGAGTCTCGATTTCGTCGAGGATGTGATGACGTTCCGTCCGCGTTGGGAGGCGGAAAGGTTCCGGCAGGCGCTGCTAGCGGCTTACGGACAGAAGATTTTCGACGCCTTCGCCCCGCGCCTCACGGATGGAGTTAAGGTGCCTGTCGCGACGCTCGTCCTCAATAAGCGCATCGCCCTGAT
>JALHUF010000219.1 GCA_022866195.1 Terriglobia bacterium | reverse complement strand
GTTGAAGGTATCGTAGGGGCTTTCGTCGCGCACCGGAAAGCCGCAGAGACCTCCGTACTGGCGCAGGGTGGGGAAGCGGTCGCGCCGGCCGGTGAGGATCTTGTGCACATAGGCCTGATGACCGACGTCCCAGACGATCTTGTCTCGCGGGGCTTCGAAGGTGTAATGCAGCGCCAGAGTCAGTTCGGTTGCGCCCAGGCTGGAGGCCAGATGCCCGCCCATCTTCGACACGACGGAGATGAGGTAATGGCGCAGCTCCTCGGCAACCTTGGGCAGCTCCTCACGGGGCACCTTCTTGAGGTCGGCCGGAGAATCCAGGCGCGGCAAGTACTGGTACTCCATCAATGGGTCCTCTCGATCAAGAAGTGCGCGATCTCGCGAAGCCTTCGGGCACGCTCTCCCAACGGCTCCAGTGCCTCGGAGGCTTCCTTCACCAAGCGCTCGGCTATCCGTCGCGATTCGTCCACGCCATAGACGGCAGGATAAGTGGCTTTGTGTTGCTGGTCATCCTTGCCAACAGATTTTCCCATTTGCTCACGGGTGCTAGTGACGTCGAGGACGTCGTCGGCAATCTGAAACGCCAAGCCACTTTTCGCCCCGAATACACCGAGCACAGCCAGGTCATCTTCAGTGGCGCCTGCGTCCAAAGCACCGCAAAGGACAGCAGCGCGTATGAAAGCACCGGTTTTCCAAGTGTGAATAAGATAAACGTTCCAACCGTCCGCGTCCTTGCCAGCGGTCTCCAGGTCGAGCATCTGTCCTGACACCCTGCCGGGGCCGGCGCCAATGGCATAGGCGATTTCGTGGATTACGCGCAGCCGGCGCTCCGGCGACTCGGATCTTTCGGACATGACCTCAAAGGCCAGCGTCAGGAGCGCGTCGCCGGCCAGAATGGCTGTCGCTTCCCCAAAAGCTTTGTGGCATGTCGGCTTGCCGCGTCGCAGGTCGTCGTTGTCGAGCGCTGGGAGATCGTCGTGGATCAACGAATACGTGTGAATGAGTTCCAGCGCGCACCCCAGCTTCAGCAAGCAGTTTTCGTCGCCATCGAATAACCGTCCGCCTTCCAGGCAGAGGATTGGCCGGAGGCGCTTGCCGCCTGCAAACACCGAATGGCGCATGGCTTGGTGGATGGAAGGCGGATACTCCTGAGCGCCCGGCAGAAGCCTTTCCAATTCCTCGTCCACCTGGCGCCGGATTTCGTTCAGATACTGATGAAGCGTGTCGTGAGGTGTCGCGCTCACGCGGGATCCGACTCCTCCGGCGCGAAGGGTTCCGCTGCCACCTTCCCTCCGGCCTTTTTCATCAGGATTTCGACGCGCCCCTCCGCTTCCTCCAATTGCGTGTGACAAACCTCGGAGAGTTTCATTCCTTCTTCGTAGAGCAGCAAGGCCTTCTCCAAGGGGAGATCCGCATCCTCGAGGTCGTGCACAATGGCGTCCAAACGCTCCAGGTTCTTCTCAAAAAATTCCGTCTTTGTCGGCTTCGGTTGTTGGGTCATGGTTCGCCTGAAGGGTGAAGTCTAAAGGATAAAGGGTAAATATCCACTTCACCTTTTACACTTCACACTTTAGCCCTTTCTTTGAGGACCGGTGCCACCTCGACGGCGGTGCGGGCCGGCTGCGGGCGCCCCAGGTCAAGCTGGCGGGTGAAGTCCTCCGGCAGGGTTCCTGTAGGCGTGGCACCGTCATCCTGGATGGTCATCTGCTCTCCAATCTCTGGAGGAAAGGCTCCCGTATGCTCTGAACCTACCTAGTCTAACACGGCGAACGCGTCCGGCGGAAAACCTTCGGCCAGAGAGACATTCCTTTTCCGGGCCTGGGCGGCGTTCGGTAGGGAGCCTCTGCCGGGCAAGGGGCGTAGCGACAGCTCAATCTCGGCATGAGATTCCCCCCTGCGCGCGCCGGCTTCATCGCTCGGGCCCCAGCCAGCCATTGCGGATATTCAACTGTTGGGCCGTGGCCCCAGGTAACACTTCGATGGAGTACTGGTAAGGAATGGGTGGGTCAAGGATCACGGAAATCCGTTCCTGCCGGCCGTGCCGCTCGACGCTGAAGGGGACCTCCGCGCCGGGGGGATAGATCTTCAATCGGTCTTTCAGCTCCGCCGTGGCCAGCGAGAGCTCGTCCACAGCGAGCAAGATGTCGTCACGGCTCAAGCCGCCGCGGTCCGCGGCTCTGCCCGGCCACACCGCAACGATTTGCAGGCCGCGATCCAGGCGCTGGGTTAGCACACCGAGGCTGGGCGCAGAATCAGCCGACGTGGAGACGCGCAACTGGAGCCCAGCCGACGCCAGCGTCGGCGCGTAAGGAAGGGGCTCGGTCCCGCGCACGTAGCGCTCGAAGAACGTCGTGAAATCGCTGCCCGCTACCGCGTTCACAGCCTGCAGGATATCCTCGCTCTCGTAGCCTTGCCCGGGCCCGTAATAGTCGGCGGCCGGGGCGGCGTAGAACTTGCGATACATGGCAAGCAAGACATCGTCCAGCGATTTCTGACCGCCGGTGCGGGCCCGAATCTCCAGGTCCAGGAGCATTCCCAGAACGGTGCCTTTGTTGTAATAGGAGATCGTCGTGTTGGCGAAATTGGTCTCCTGCATTTGGGGCGAGCGGTCATAAAACCAGGCGTGGAAGCTGGAACTCTCCGCGGACATCAGCAGACGTCCCGGCTCCAGCTCCAGCCCGCGGATTTCCTCCGCCAGGTGCGCGAGGAACTGCTGGCGGCTCCAGACCCCGGAGCGCAGCAGGTGAAGGTAAGCGTAATAGGCTGTCACGCCTTCGGTAAACCAGAGCGAGCGCGTGTATTGCTCGCGGGTGTAATCAAAAGGGCCCAGTCCGGCCGGCCGCAGCCGTTTGACGTTCCAAAGGTGGAAGAACTCGTGCGCGGCCGTCTCCAAGGCTTCCGCCAGGCCGGTGCCGGAGAGCTCTCCCTGGATGATGATCTGGCTCGAATTGAGGTGCTCCATTCCGTCTCCCTGCGGGATGCCGGGGGCGAAATGGAAGATAAACGTGTAATCCCGGAGATCCGGTTCCGGCATCATCGCCATCTCGGACCGGACGATTTTCTTCAGGCCGTCCACCAGCCGGGAAAGGTCGTTATCCTGGTCGGCGTAACTGTGCATGGCGACCCGGATGGTATTGCCGCGCTCGCTGAATTGCTGAAGAGAGCACTCGGCGGAGATTTCCAGGGGCGTGTCAATCAGCAGGTCGTAGTTCAGCACCTGAAAGGTTCTTTGTTCGGTGGACTCGGAAAAGCCGCTGACTAACTTCCAATTGGGAGGCGCTTCGACCGTCAGAGTCAGCGGGTCGGGCTTGTGGTCGGCGACATACATGAACAAGGAGGGCCCGGTGAGGCAGGCGTGAGAGCTGTCAAATTGGGAAAACGACCCGGTGAGGTCGTTGGCGAAGACGCGGTAGCGCACGCGCACCTTGCCGCCGGCGTCGGTGGTTTCGACACGCCAAGTTTGTTTATCCAGCTTCGTCCAGCCGAGCGGCTGCCCTTGCGCGCCCGCCGCCTCGAACTCCTGCACATTCTTGGCGAAGTCGTAGATCGCATACCGTCCGGGCGCCCAAGCGGGCAGGACGAAATTGAGCGCGGGCGCAGCCACCTGCGCGGCGGTGATTTCGACTTCTACCAGGTGCGTAGTTGGGCGCAACAAGCGCAGGTGGTATTGCAGTTCGAGCTGCGGCGGCGAGGGGTTCTCCAACGCGAGCGCCGTCGAGAACACCAGCGTCAAAACCAGTGCCGACCAGGTGATGCTTGGCATCGAGCGGCGTGGCGGGCGAAAGGGGAGAAGGCTCTGCGAAAATTGGCGCATCATGGATGACTGTTTCAGTTCCGGGGCGTACTCGCTCCTGAAGCTTAGAAAGTGGGAGAACCGTCTCCCAGCATCTCTTCCCTGATCAGCTTTATTGCTGGCCAGCCAAAG
>JALHUF010000218.1 GCA_022866195.1 Terriglobia bacterium | reverse complement strand
TGAAATCGTTCTGTAGGGGGCAGCGGAGAGCGACCGGGGCCGTGAACTTCCCCCAGGGCGCTGAAAAAGCGTGGTTGTCCTCCTGAGCGCAAGCGAAGCATCTCTGCGGCAACTGGGGGAAAGAACCTAGATCGTTCGCTTCGCTCACGATGACACACTCCTGAGCCTTTTCAGCACCCGGCTAGGGACGCTTATGTTCGGTGATCGGCCCGTACATTTCCGGCCGGCGCGCGGCGAGGCGGTCAAATTCCCACTTTCCCGGCACGCGCACCACGCGGTTCGCATCGGCAGCGGCAAGGTCAAGTTCGGCGTAAAGGATGGTCTCTTCCGTTTCTCCCGCCTCCGCGTAAAGTTTGCCCATGAAATCGACAATCTTTGAGTGCCCGGCGAAGCGGAAGCCGCGCTCTTCGCCCACGCGGTTTGCGGCGACCACGTGCATATGATTCTCCGTAGCCCGGACCTCCGGCGTGTGCTGCCAGGAGTCGGAGCCCTGTGGCCAATTGGTGGGAATGGCCAGAAGCTGCGCGCCTTTCAGCTTCAGGACGCGGCCAGCCTCCGGGATGCTACAGTCAAAGCAGATGTTGACGCCGATTCTGCCGTGCGTCGTTTCGAAAACGGGGAACGGTTTGTCGCCGACCGTGTTGAACCAATCGATGCCCAAACACGGCAGGTGCATCTTGCGGTAGGCGCCGAGGATTCCCCGAGGGTCGACAACCGCAGCCGAGGTGTAAAGGTGCACGCCTTCGCGCTCGAGCAGGCCGACCACGGCCGTGCAGCCGAGAGCCTTCGCCGCTGCCGCCAGCTTCTCGGTGGACGGGCCCGGAAGAGTTTCCGCCAGCGGCCAGGCTTCCTCGCGGCTCGAGAAGCAGTAGCCGGTCAGCGCGCACTCCGGAAAAACCGCCAGCTTCGCGCCGGCGCGGGCCGCGGCCTCCAGGTGCGCGAGAATTCTTTCCAGGTTGCGTTCCTTCTCCAAGATCTTCACATCCATCTGCACCGCGGCAACTTTCATGGGCGCTCCTCACCGCCAAGGTGGACAACTTCGGGCGCGGCTATTCTAACAGTTGTCAGGCATCAGCCGACAATGACCAGCCATGTCGCGTGCCCGGCCGGGTGCAGGGATGACACGGTGGGTCGGCTTTTGTGCGAGAGACCTTCCCACGCAAGGTCTCTACGTGCCGCGTGTACTCGTTCAGATAGATGCGTGACACGTGGCTGCACGCAAAAGACGGTTCCGCTTGTAGCGAAACGGCTTGCAGCCGGCGCTGTGGGAATGTGGAAATCCTGTCTTCCGCAGGATTTCCAAGCGCGATGGAAACAGCTGACAAGTCCTTGCGGGGCCTGGAGCTCTCCGCTATGGCGCAGCCGCTTCCACGGCGCGTCATTTCCACAGCGCTTCAGCTAAGCCTGGCTCCTAAAGCAGCCAGCTGCGGAGATCTTCCCCAGACCACCAGAGTGTCACCAATCATGTGAACGAGTACACCGCGTTGACTTACCGCGCGCCTCCACCTAAGATGGCCGCCGCTGCGGCGCGGTGAATCCATGGAAGGTGAAAACAAAGGAAGCCGTTTCAGTTGGAGTTCCTGGAAGGGAGAGATGAGATGAAAAGACTGGGCACTTGTCTGGGGTTTCTCTTAATTGCCATGTTTGTTGGCTCCGCCCTGGCCCTGGCGGAAACACAGTACACACCGGAGCAGGAATACCTGTTCAACATCATCCAGAGCCGCCGCACGGTGCGCAAGTACAAATCCACCGCCGTGCCCAAAGAGCACATCTTGAAGATTCTGGATGCGGCCCGGATGGCCGCCACGGCTGGCAACCAGCAGCCGTGGAAATTCCTGGTGATTAAAGACAAGGAGAAGCTAACGCGGCTGAAAGAGGAGCTCCTGAACTGGAATCTCGAGGCCTACAAGGAGAAGATGAAACCCAGCGCGGAGGCATTGGAGAAGGCGCGCGAGGCGAGCAGGAAATACTTTGATGGCGCGCTTTCGGCGCCGGTGTACGTCGCGGTGCTGGTGGATACCAAAGCCAACTACCCGGACTTCATCCTTTACGATGGCACGCTGGCGGCGGGGAATCTCATGCTCGCGGCGCGCGCGCTGGGCTACGGCACGGGCTTCTTCACGTTCTTGCCCGAAGATAAGGCCAAGGCGTTCTTCAAAATCCCGGAGCAGTACAAGCTGATCTGCTTCGTTCCCATCGGCGTTCCTGAGGAATGGCCGCCGACCCCGCCGAAGAAGTCACTGGAGGAAGTGGTACTGTTTGAATCGTTCTGACGTGTGGTCACGACAGGGGCCGACAAGTCTGGGGTCCGGTTGCCACTCGCCTGGCACCGGCGTCTCGCTGGCCCCGGGGGAAAGAAGATGTCGCTGGGAGGGCAGCCCACCCGGATTCAGATCACCGGCGAGGTCTCAGCCAGTTCCAGATTGATCTCACCGATGCCGGTTTCCACATTGATGCGCAGGGTCACGGGGGATTTCCCGTATGCCTCGTTGACGTAGGCGCCGTCAGCTTTCCTCAGTTCGCCAGCGCGGATCTCCCCGATGCCCCTCTTTGCGTAAACCTGCACGCCGACATCGTGGGGAAGCCGCACGGTGGCCTTTCCCACGCCGCCTTTGATGTGGGCTTCGAGGTCGTTTTTCCAGTCGCCGGTCAGATCCACGACGGCCTCGCCGACGCCCATGTTGAGGTCCAGATTCCTCAGCGCCAGTGAACCCAGAGTAAGCTCCGCTTTCCCCGCCCCTAGATTCACAATCAGCTCCAGCGGGACCTTGTTGTTGAAGTGCAGGTTCCATTGATAGTGGCGGGGGCCCATATGACCGCCTGACCGTTCGGGCTGGCGAATCGTGAGCAAGCCACGCGTGCCGCTCACGCTGTATTCCACCTCGGGTTTCCACCGGGCGATGTTGTAGGAGAATTCCGCCTCCAGCAACTCGCGCGCTCCTCCCGCCAGTTTCATCTCGCCGGCTCCCATGCGAATCTCGGCTCGAACCGTCTTGGCGTCGCCGAGCTTGACGGACCGGGATTCCGTCTGCAATTCGCCCACGCGCAGGTCGTGGTCGCCCACGCAGGCGGCGGTACCTACCACCGTCGCCACCGTAGCCAGCAGCCAGAGCTTTGTCATCCGCATGTTCATCTCTTCCCCCTTGTGGGCGCACGCGTCAGCCCCGGCCGCCCACTCGGCCTATTGGGTCTTACGTATTCTACTGCCGACTTTGTTCCCCTCTTTTGGAGAAGTTGAAAAAGGCGCCTGGGTGGCGTATGGTTCTCGGGCGCGGAGGGGGCAGGGAAGTCTTGTGTGATGCGTATTTCGTTGATACTAAATAAGTTGAGCATGGAAGCTGGCTGGGCCAGAGAAGGCCTTCGCGCGCGTTTTCTGTCACCCCTGGTGCGCCCGACTCGAACCGGCCCAGCGCCAAGCTGCGCACCGTTGCGCGTTCGCGCTCGATTCCCGTCGTCTGGAGGTCTGACTTATGCATTCCAGCCGTGAGCAACGCCGCGGTCCACGCCTGAGCGTGGAAGAGTTACGTCAAGCCGCCGCCGAGATGCGTGCTATCAACCTCGTGGACATTTTCGCGGCTGGCTCGGGCCACCCCGGGGGGACGCTTTCGATCATGGACATTGCCGCCGCTCTTTATCTGCGCGTGTTGAACCATGATCCCAGCGATCCCGCCTGGCCCGAGCGCGACCGCGTCTTCTGGTCCACGGGTCACAAGGCGCCGGCGCTCTACGTGGCGCTTGGGAAAGCGGGCTACTTCCCGCTCGAAGACACCGTGCTCCTGCGCCAGCTCGGCTCGAGATTCGAAGGTCATCCCAACTGGCTGAAACTGCCGGGCGTCGAAATATCCAGTGGCTCGCTTGGCCAAGGGCTTGGCATTGCGGTGGGCAACGCCTTGGCGGGGAAGCTGCGCGGCCGCGCCTACCGCGTTTACTGCATCATGGGCGACGGCGAGCAGCAGGAAGGCAACATCTGGGAAGCGGCTATGGCTGCGGGCCACTATCACCTGGACAACCTCTGCGGCATCGTGGACAAGAATGATTTGCAGATTGACGGCTGGGTGCGGGAAGTGATGAACATCGACCCGCTGGCCCAGAAATACGAGGCCTTCAACTGGAATGTTGTCGAAATCGATGGCCACAATATGGACCAGATTCTGGAGGCCTTCGAGCGCGCGCGGGCGAGCGAGGGGCGCCCGACCGTCATCATCGCGCATACCGTCAAAGGCAAAGGCGTCTCCTTCATGGAGAACGAGGCGGGCTGGCACGGTGTGGCCCCGAACCGCGAGCAGTTTGAGAAGGCCATCGTGGATCTCGCTACGCCATTAGTGCCGCGGGAGCGGATTGACACTCTGCTGGCCCGGGCCGGCGAGAATGCCCAGTCCGTGGCGCAGGAGACGAAGGACGCCCTGCCCAAGTTCCGCCGCGATTATTGGTGGAACGCGGGCCCCACGATGCAAGTGGATATGGACCCCACGCGCATGGGGTTCGGGCGCGGATTGGAAATCGCCGGCGCTGACGAACGCGTGGTGACGCTCCACGCTGATATTTCCGGCTCGATCCGCATCACCGACTTTGAGGCCAAGCACCCCGAGCGCAAGAATCGCGTCTTCAGCGTCGGCATCGCTGAGCAGAACATGATGGTCGTCGCCGCCGGCTTGGCCAAGGAAGGCCTGATTCCGGTGACGGGCACTTACGGGGTGTTTGCCTCAGGGCGGTGCTGGGACCAGATTCGCACCACCATCTGCTACTCGAACGTCAACGTGAAGATCGCCGGAGCGCACGGCGGCATCTCGGTGGGCGCGGACGGGGCGACGCATCAGGCGCTGGAAGAGATTTCGCTGATGAGTATCCTGCCGAACATGCACGTGGAGGTGCCCTGCGATTCCGCGGAGACGGAGAAAGCCACCCTCTATTGCTTACTGGAACTGGTCGGGCCGGCCTACATTCGCTTCGCGCGCGAGGCTACGCCCGTGGTCACCACGAAAGAGACGCCCTACAAGTTCGGCGTGGCCAACATCATCCGCTACCGCGGCGAAAGGCCCCGGTTCCTCGAGGCCTTCGAGACTTTCCTTTCCACCGACTACGCTGGGGAAGGCGAGACGGCATCCATTGTGGCCTGCGGGCCGATGGTCGCCGAAGCCATGCGCGCCGCGTGGCTGCTGAAGGAGGAACACGGGATCGAAACGCGCGTGGTGAACCTGCACACGGTGAAACCCTTGGATGTCGCGGCGCTGGTCCGGGCCGCGGACGAAACCCATCTGATGGTTACGGCGGAGGAGCATCAGGTGGGCGGATTCGGCAACCTCGTCGCCGGAGCTGTCCTCCGTCACCGGCAGGAATTTGCGCAGCCGCTGCTTTTCGATATGGTGGGTGTCCAGGACCGGTTCGGCGTTTCGGGCAAGCCTTGGGAATTGATGCAGTCGTTTGGGTTGTGCGCCGAGCACATCGCCCAGCGCGTCCTGCGGCTCATCGAACGGCGGCGGGCCGCCAGTGAAGAGAAAGTCAAAAATCAAAAGTCAAAAGTCAAAGGTCGGAAATCAAAAATAGGAAGTCAGGGCCCGAGCGGGCGAAAGGACTTATCCAACGGGTAACGCGCGAGGGCTTCTAAGAGGTGATCAACGTCCTTGCGTAGCCCGAAGTCTTCTAACGGCGGTTTGCCGTTTGTTAGGCGGTCGTTGGTTTGCGACAAAGGAGCGCCCTCACGGACACTGCCAGCAGTATTCGTCAGCAAGTTAAATGTATAGAGAAGTAACTGGCTCTATTTCTTGCCAGCCTTCTGTGTCACGGCAATGCCAGAATCGTGCTGGTAGATTACTTTCCATTGACCCGCGATCTTCTTGAAGACCATCGTATAGGCGTGCGGATCGTATGCGATCTTGTCTCCCGACTTCAGGATGGTCTCATCCTTGCCATCCCAGGCGCAGATGACGATGTCCTTGGTAACGAATATGAAGTCCTGGCGAGTGGTGGTCCATTTCCAGGCGGTTACGGAATTGGGGAAATCAAGCCAAGCCTTCTTTGTCACTTGATAATCCCATCGTGAACCATCAGCATTGAACATCACCCAGTCAGGCGAATCGGAATAGAACTGAAAACTTCCCTCCGCATCCAGCCTCTCCAATTTTGCTATGATGCTGTCGCCTACCGCCTTGACTTCGCTCTTGATTTGGTCCTTTTGCTGCTGGGTCAATTGGTCGCTTTGCTGTGGAGTGCACCCAAGAATGAAAAGGAGCAGAGCTGCAACGCAGATGTTTGCTTTCATGACAGCCTCCTTAATTAGGGTTGTTGAATGCGTCTGACGAGCGAATCAGACGCAGGATGGCGCAGACCTTCTCAGGTCTGTGAGGAACGCTTCTGGTTGGGGACCGCAGACCCGCAGGGTCTGCGCCATCCACGGAACGCTTGCTGTAGTGGCGGTGTCCTCACCGAGGCTCCTGCGGACGAGTTCCTGCACCGCCTCGGCAGCGGTCCGCCCCAGCTCGGTCAGCAGCTCGCGGCGTCTAGTAGCCTGGCTATGGAGTAAGTAGCCTGGTGAACGAGAGCGAGGCTAACATCCAGGTACCGCTTTGCTGCACATACACTTCTGTAACCACGAAGGGATTGGTGACCTCATTGCCGCCAACCACGGCAACCAGACGAATTTTGTTCAAAAGGATGGCGGTCGTGCCAATGAACCGCACCGACGTTTCCTGGATCTCCACGTTCTTGTAGTGAATCATTCCGCTTCTGATGACATCGAGTTCCTGGTTCTTGGACATGGTTCCCCCCATATGGACAAAGACAGCCTCTTCATGGAAGAGAGCGGCCAGGGAATCTACTTTGCGCTCTGACATCCAGCGCCACTTGTCCTTGGAGAGATTAATGATTTCTTGTTCCGAATTCTTGCTACTCATAGCAGGAGCATTTACATTTTTCTGTTGTGCCCAGCACCATTGCACACTCATTATTAATAAACACAGTCCGAGAATTGATACTTTCATACAGGTATTTTCTCCTTTCTTTGTTCCTAAAACCATGACCTGCGGTTTGGAACCTGCCGTATAACCTACTTCCACACCCGCGGCCTGTCAAGTTCGGTGAGCCGACGATCGCCGCGCGGAGATCCACGGACACGCGCAGGCTGGCGCAGACCGTCTCAGGTCTGCGAGGAACGCTTCGGGTTGGGGACCGCAGACCCGAAGGGTCTGCGCCATCCACGAAAGGCAGAAACCGTTTGCGGGCTTGCGATGCCCGTCAGCCGTTCAACTACGGGAGAATGGTGTCTATGTATGCCAGATACGCTGCAATGAGGTGGTAACTGCTGTAGTAGTCATCGAATTTGATCACCCTGAGGCTGTCTGAAGTGCTGTGAAGAATGTGCCACGTCTCCTGCGTGATTGAATGCACACTCAGTGTCGGGATTCCCCTCTTGGCAAATGAGTCTGAGTCATCGGTCCCTACCTTTTCCACGTTGACTGCAGCGAGCGATAGATTAAGAGCTTTCGCCACTCGGGCGAGGTTCCCAAGAAGCGTCTTGTCCGCGTGACTGGCCCATACCTTCGTCGGTCCCATACCCAAGCATTCGAGATTGACCATCGCCTTAGTTTTCGAGAGCTTCTCTTCCGACAGTTGGCCCACAAAGAACCTTGAACCCACAAGGCCTTTCTCCTCGCTCCCGAAGCCCACAAAAACAAAAGTGTGACGGCGGGGCCGTCCCTGAAGGCTTTGAAACAAACTGGGCAGCAGAGACGCGCCAGACCAGTCATCGACGGCTCCCTCACCATATTCCGTGGAGTGATCGAAATGCGCTCCGACCACAATCGTCGAGTCCGTGGCGCCTGACAGAGTACAAATCACATTAGCGGGTCGTTTTTTCTTGAAGCTTTGGTCCGCAAGCGCGTCGCCAGTGCAGCCAGCCTGTTCGAATAGTTGCCGGAGGATGGCCTGGCGCTTCACATTGTTCATAGTCACTTGGCGAAGACGCACCTCTACTTGTGCGCGGGGTGCAAGAGCGTAACTGACCTCGACTATCTGCCCATGAGCCAAGTTGCCGGGCAGAAGTGCGAACACCGCAATGATTGTCGATGTCGCCGCAGCGAGGTAAGGCTTTTTGCAGCCGGCCCTGGCGGCATTCACGGGAATATCCCCTTGTTCACACCGGCGGCTGGCGCAGACCTTCTCAGGTCTGCGAGGAACGCTTCGGGTTGGGACCGCCGACCCTCTCAGGTCTGCGTGATCCAACGCTGGGGTGTCTCCGAGTAGGGGAGGGCCTTGATGGCCCTCCCGCGGGAGCCCGTCAGCTGACGGGCTCCCCTACGGATTCTTCGTGAGCCAGTTTTCGACCTGCTCCAGCGCTTTCTGAATGTTCTCCACCGAGTTGGCGAAGGAGAAGCGCAAGTACCCTTCGCCCCAAGAGCCGAAGGCGGTGCCGGAGAGACCCGCCACGCCGGCTTCGTTGAGGAGCGCATCTGCCAGAACGCGCGAGTCGCGCCCCGTGGCGGAAATGTTGGGAAACACGTAGAAAGCGCCGTGGGGCATGGGGCAGCGGAAGCCAGGAATGCGGTTCAGACCCTCCACAATCACGCCGCGGCGTCGGCGAAATTCCTCCCGGATCTGGTCTACGCAAGTCTGGTCGCCGCGCAAGGCCTCGATGCCGGCGATCTGTGTGAAGGCTGCGGTGCAGGAATTGGAATTGGTCATCAGCCGCGCTACCTGTCCGGCGAGGTCCGGGCGCATTATGCCGTAGCCTAGGCGCCAGCCCGTCATGGCGTAGGTCTTGGAGAAACCGTCGAGGATGATGGTCCGCTCCTTCATGCCCGGGAACTGGGTGATGCTGGCGTGCTCGCCTTCATAGATCAAGCGGTTGTAGATCTCGTCGGAAAGCACGAAAACGTCACGCCCGGCAAGCGCTTGCGCGAGGCTGGCAACCGAGGCGGGGCTGAGCACGCCACCGGTGGGGTTCTGTGGAGAATTCAGGATAATCAGGCGGGTGCGGTCGGTGAGCTTGTCGATGATCTCGCCGACATCCACGTCGAACTCGCGTTCCTCGGGCAAGGCGTAGGGAACGAGCCGCCCTCCGACGAAGTTGATCATGGACTCGTAGATCGGGAACCCCGGATTGGGGTAAAGCACTTCGTCGTCGCGATTGACGAGCGCCAGAATGGTGAAAAACATGATGGGCTTGCCGCCCGGCGTGACGACCACTTCGGCGGGATCGATGCGGAGGCCGCGGCGACGTCCGGCATCCTCCGCTATCGCCTCGCGGAGCTGGGGGAGCCCGGCCGGCGGGCCGTAATGCGTCCAGCCATCGCGCAGGGCACGCGCTGCCGCCTCGATGATGTGTGGCGCGGTAGGGAAGTCCGGCTCACCAATCTCCAAGTGGATGATCTGTTTGCCGCGCGCCTCTAGTTCCCGCGCGCGTACCAGAACTTCGAAAGCGCTCTCGGTGCCGAGGCGCGACATTCGCTCCGCCAGCCGCAGTTTCTTCTCTCCAACCGGAATCGTCATTTGTGACCTTTTGTCTTCATCTTCCTGCCCCATGCCACATGCGGTGGGGCATCGGCAGGATATTCTCAGAGCACGAGAATGTCCAGACTCCAATCCTGTGATGGCCTCGCTGGACTCAGGGTTCGGACTCAAACCGCTAAGTGGGCGGCTAGTGAGATGCGAGTGACAGCGACTTCGGCTGCCGAGATTCAAGAATGATGCCGCGAGGGACTTCGATTCCGAAAATGTTGCACTCCTGAATTGAGAGGGAACCCTTCTCGACCGAGAAGCCTCGATTGATAGCCTGTACGAAGGGGTCACCAGTCCTGAGAACGGTGGCTCTAAGAATTGAAGACCAGTTCTTGCGAGCCACTTCTTCTCGTATGAGCTTCGTGAGAAGGTCAACGACTTCTTTCGTGGTTCTGTTGTCCATCCATTCTGCGCTTACGCGGAAATTCCACGGTGCGCCGGGCTCTGAGGAAGTAGCCAACAACATTGCCAGCGCCATTTGGCCCTGCTTTTGCAGTCGGCTGACGACCCTTCTAATTTCCTCTACCAGCGTTTCACCAGCCACGTGAGCACTCCATTCCGGCGGGATCTAATAGCCTCCAGGAGATCATGAGCCATTTGTCGGGTAAAGGTTCCTGGAGGATCGTACCTGCGTTCCGGCCTCCATTCGGCAGCGATTGACCAATTCTTGAAGAGCTCAGCGTTTGCGGGTCCGACTTTGGGTTGAAGACCCGCCAACAGCAGCAACTGGCTCAAGTCGTGAACTGCATAGGCTTGGCGCAGTCTGCCGGCATCCGGATACTCAGAAACTCCGAGTACTTTGCATATTCGGGCTTTCAGGGCGAACTCGATGCAGTAGCCGCACAGGTATGCAACTCCGTCGTACAACTCAGCCCGATAGAGCGCGTCGGCTTCCTTCAGCCGCAAGTAGGCCAGCTTCTTCAACTCTGCTCTCGTCGCCATCTTCGCCAACAGGGCAAACGCGCCCTAAGTGTAACACGAGTTTGTCGCCCACAGCACGCCGCTGAATCAATCCCGCGATTCCGACAGACGATTGTACTTCCGCAAGACTTCCTTGAGCCGGTCGTGCGGGATGGCGACTGCCTTATGGTTGTCGGCGCCGGTCATGGTTTCGGCCGCGACCAAGGCGTTAACGATGGCTTCCTCGGTGGCCTCGACGGTGGCTGCGAAGAGCGCATCCATTCGATCGTTGGGCAGCATATTAAGCTGGGGGATACCCGAAGGCTTTGCCGCACGCGCGTTCGCAGTTGAGAAGGCGATGAAGATGTCGCCCGAACCATTGCCGGAGGTGCTGCCGGTGCGCGCCAGCCCCAGCGACGCGCGGCGCGCCAGGCGCTTCAGCTGGTGGGGAAGCAGCGGGGCGTCCGTGGCGACAGTGATGATGATGGAGCCCGTGTCGGCCTGATTGGAGGAGGCCGCACCACTCCAGACCTTGCTCCCGGAAATCTCGCGACCCACAGGCACGCCCGCGATGCGCAGTTGCTCGCGCCCGCCGCAGTTGCACTGCACCAGCACTCCCACTGTGTAGCCACCCGATCTCTCATCCAGCTTGCGCGAGGCTGTCCCGATGCCGCCTTTGAATTCGTAGCAAACCATTCCCGTTCCGCCGCCGACGTTGCCTTCGGCCACGGGACCCGACCGGGCATTGTCGAGGGCCTGAAAGGCGTGCTCAGGCTTGACGTGGAAGCCGTTCACATCGTTCAGGAAGCCGTCGTAGGTTTCCGCCACCACGGGCAGCGACCACCAGTAGCCCGACTCGTCCGGCCCCCCGCGCTTCACGCGCCAAGCAATCACCGCGTCACGCACCACTCCCACGCTGTGCGTGTTGGTAATCATCACCGGGCCTTCCAGGAAGCCTGACTCTTCCACCCAGGTTGTCCCAGTCATCTCGCCGTTGCCATTCAGCGAGAACCAGCCGGCAAAGACCGGGTCGCTCGATTCTCGGCCCCGCGGCAAGATGGCCGTGACGCCTGTGCGCACGGGACCTTTTCCCACCTCCAGTTTGCCGCTCCCAGTGATCAGCGTGACCTGACCGACCTCGACACCCTTGACGTCCGTGATGGCATTCAGCGGCCCGGGCGTGCCGTCAAAGGGAATTCCGAGATCGCGCGCCCGGGGCTTGCCCTGAGCCAACGCGCCCAGGGATACCTCGATCATCAGAAACAACGTGGTGACAGCAAGAGCACAGGGTCTTCTCTTCATGAGTTCGTCTCCGCAGGGAAGTGGTGGCCCGGAAGCAAGCAGGGTTCCTCGAAGCGCTGATATTAGCGGTCGTCGTCGGCTGGCACAAGGACAGACGCAACTCGGCGGTTGAAACCCGGCGGCCCTGCGTCTATTCTCGTTGGCCGCGACGCGAGGCCGCGTCGGAAGCTGGTGCTGCCCGAGAGGGCGCCGCGGATACACTCACTTGACGAGTGACGAAAAACCATCCGGGCTGGTGCGGGCCATCGGGCGCTGGAGTCTGACCGCGCTGGTGCTGAACTCCATCATCGGCAGTGGCATTTTCGGACTCCCTTCGGTGGTGGCGGGACTGGTG
>JALHUF010000217.1 GCA_022866195.1 Terriglobia bacterium | reverse complement strand
GGTGGCCTTCGAGCGAGTTCGCGTCTGTCTCCGCGCGCAGCCGGCTCTGGACGCTCTTCAAAACGGGCAACGCACCGTGTTGCGCCTCATGCCACTGAGCCTCGGCCGAAGTGAGGAATTTCAGCAGCGCGCGCGCCCCTTCCTCATCTCGGCCGCTTGTGGGGACCGCGAAAACGTGCCCGCCCGCGTAAATCCATCTTTCCCCCGACGGTCCCGTCGGATAGAGGGCCAGCCCGAAGCGCCCCACCACCCGGGACTGCGCTGGATCGACGTAACGGTGAAATCCGCCCGGCCAGTCTGCCACCATGGCACAGCGGCCGGCGAGGAACAGGTCCGAGACCTCATCATAACGCATCGCGGGAAGTTCCCGGGGTGTGACCTGGTCCTCGGCGTATAAGCGGTGCAAGAATCCCAGTGCCCAACGGCCGGCGGCATCCACGAAGCCTGGACGAAGCTCCGGGCCGAAGAGCTTTCCCCCGGCCATGGCGACCAACTCAAAGAAGGTGCCGAACAGTCCGCTGTCTCGCCCGGGGAAGGCAAAACCAAAGAGCTCCGGCGGCCGCGTGAAGAACTTGGCGACCTGAGCAAGCTCTTCCCAGGTTTCCGGGATGCGCAATTCGCGGCCGGCAGCGCGATGGAAACTCTCTTGCTCGCCCGCATCCTGGAAGAGGTCCTGGCGATAGTAGAGCAGACGGACGTCGATGTTCCGCGGGATACTCAGCAGCCAGCCTTCCACTCGGCTCATTTCCAGTACCGAGGGAATGAACTCGTTTAGCTCCGTTTCGCGGTACCAGTCGTCCAGCGGGCGCAGGAAGTGTTTTTGCGACGGGGCGTACTTATTGTGTGTGGAGACGAGATCGTAAGCCCCCGTCCCGGCCCGGTACACCTGCTCCAGGTGGGCATTCAACTCCGGGTGGACCAGGCGCGCGGCCACATGTACGCGCCGTCCGCTCTTCTGTTCGAATTCCGGCAGGAGTTCGTAAAGAGAGTCGTACATCGGTCCGGCCACCAGCGCCACGTTCAGCGCTCCGGGCTCGGGAGGCCGCACGAAGAAGTCCATGTTTGGATTCTTCTCCATTTCTGTTGCCAGTAGAGCCTGACGGAGTACAAAGCAAAATCAAAATGCAAAAATCAAAAATCAAAGATCAAAAGTCAAAAAACAAAAATCCACTGGCGTAAGGAACAGTTTCTAATCTCTGGCCTTTCCCTTCGCTCGGGCGACGGCTTTCGAAAGCATGGCAACCAGCTGGTTTGACTCGTCAATCAGAGGCTCAAGTCGTTGAGGGGGCAATATCCCTGCCCGGGCGATTACTCGTAGCCAGTACTTCGCTTCTCTTAACTCTTTCAGTGCGATCTGGAGCTTGTGCGTGAAATCGTCTCAGGATTCGGCGGCTTGCGCTTCCTCAAAAGTCGCGCCCACCGATAAGCCACTTCGCAGAAGCTGGTCCCCAATCCTTCTCCCGGCGAGTGTTTTGGGCAGCGACTCGACGACTCTGACAATCCTCGCTCCGTACTCGAGGATTCGTTCACCCAGCTCTGTCCCCTTTCTCATTTTTGCCCTTTGATTTTTGCCTTTTGATTTCCTTCCTGGTTTCCGGTGTTCCTTGGTCTGTATCAACTTTCCAGATCTCTCGTATCGAGCCGTCCCTCCCTCTGGAGGCGCTCAAAAGTCATGACCGTCTGGCGGATTCCTTCTTCCAGCGGCGTGCGCGGGATTTCTCCGAGGTCGCGCACCACGGCGCTATCGTCCAAGTCGGGCGCAATGGGCAATTGCTTACCCTCGGCGCGAATCAGCCCCTGGGCGCGAGGATAGACGCGCTCCAGTGTGCGGATGAATTCCGCCACCTGAACGACGGAACCCCGCAGCGTGTAAACCCTGGCCCCAGGCAGATCAATTTCGGCGCCACGCAAGAAAATCCGGGCGCAATCGTCGACGTACTGCAAATCAACGGCGCCGGTGAACCGAATGGTGTAAGCCCGCCCGATCACGGAGGCTTTAATCGCCTTCGTGGGTCCCGAGGATATTCCCTGGTCGCGCCCCACGCCGTAGACGGCCCAGGGCCGGAGCCCGACGCTCGAGATGCCGTCATTCGCGAAGTAAACGCGGGCGTTTCCTTCGTTGCATTGCTTGAAGACCCCGTAATGCGTTCCCGGGTGGAGGGGCGCGCCCTCCGGGACCGTCACCCGCCCGAAAAACTCCTCCGGACCGAAGACGGCGGCGGAGCTGGCATACACGATGCGCTTCACCAGGTCCCGCCGGCGCCGCGCCACCTCAAAGACATTCAGCGTGCCGATGACGTTGACTCTTGCTCCCAGCGGTGGGTTGGCAGCACAGGAGGGGACCTGCAATCCCGCCAAGTGGATCAGGTGAGTGATTCCCGCCTCGGCCACGACGCGGTCGAGATCTTCCACTTCCGTCACGTCTCCCCGGAGGAAGGTCACGCTCTCCAACTGCTCGTCAGAAAGCACCGCCCGCAGACGGTGTGACTCCGGGTCGAGATCGAAAACCCAGGGGCGTTCGCCGCGCTCCACCAGGTTCTTCACAATCCAGGCGCCAATAAACCCTTTGGCGCCGGTGATGAGGAAGCGCGAACTGCTACCCTGAACCATGCCGCCGCATTATATCGGGTAAGCCAGGAGAGTCAATGATGGGGGCGGTAAACGGCATATGGCACACGGTAGGTGGCAGACGGTAGGCAGAGGCAGAAGGCAGAAGACGGTAGAAGGTAGACGGCATACGGTAGACAGGGGGCTGAAGGCATGGACTTTTCGATGGGTTCTTGCGTTGTACGCTGCGGGGCACCGGCTGATGGCCGCCGCAGAGCTTGATTTCTCGATGCCGGGCAAGAAGGATGAGGCTTCCGAGCTATCCAATCCGAAGGCTCGACAAAAGGGGCCGCGTTTGCACGCGGCCCCTTGGCGGGTAGGAACAGGTTTGAGCTCAGAAGCTGAGCCGCAAGCCGAAGCGGAACTGGCGTTCGTCGATGCCCTCCCGCGCCAAGTCGGTCACGGAGTTAACGATCATGAAATCTTCGCCATCACACGGGCACGTCCAGCCATCTTCCGGGTTTGCGAAATGCGGGGTGTTGGTGAAATTGAACGATTCCATCCGGAACTGAAGTTTGAAACGCTCGGTGATGGAGAATTCGCGGAAGACACCGAAGTCCCAGTTGACGGCGCCCGGTCCGCGCAAGGAGTTAAAGCCTGACGTGCCAAAGCGCCTCTCCTCGACATCCGCATACGCAGTCGGGTCGTAGAAGGGGGTGCCAGGCCCGATCCCGCCGAACCTTGCCACTTTCGGTCTGACTTGATCGGCGGTCTGGTTGCTTCCCGGCATGTCCAGATTGCCGGACGCCCAAACGGTGAAGGGACGCCCGCTCATGAAGCTCATGAGGCTGTTCATCTGCCAGCCTCCTGCGATCTTCGAGAGGACTCCCTTATCGCTGAGCCAGCGTTTCCCGTTACCAAAGGGCAACTCCCAGATGTTCATGATCTGGAGGTTGTGAGTCCGGTCGAAGCCAGTCAGCGCCCGGTTCAAGTCCCAGTATTTCACCGCCTGGATCCTTTCCCACCCCAGGCCCCAGTCGCTGGCGTCAACCACGTTCATGGCCTTGCTCCAGGTGTAATTCACGGTGAGTCCGATGCCCTGGGAGAAGCGGCGCTGGAGCTGGGCCTGCAAGGAGTCGTAGTGACCGGCGCCGACGGGCTGGACGAAAGATGTCTCCGCATCCCTGCCGAAACGTGCCTTCAAGGGCCTGCCCGCTTCGCCGGCTCCCAGGACCTGGCCCGCGTTCGCGTCCACTGAGGCGAGTTGCCGGATGGACCTCGTGGCTACGTACCCCACTTGTCCGGTGAAGCCCCAGCCAAGTTGCTTCTGAAGCATCAAATTCCAGGACTCCACGTAGCCGCGCTCGATCTTTTTGGGGTACCCCAAGAAAGCGTACTCGGAGGGGATGTCGAGAATGCCGTCCCCCAAGTCAGGAGCGGAGATGGGGTCGATCCCAGTCGGGAGCGCGGGGAACGAGGGGGTGGAATTATTCAGCCTGCGAAACGGAATGAGATCACTCGAAGGCAGGAGGGTCTGAACGATCAGGGTCGGGTAATTGGCGCGTATTAGCTCCATGGCGTGATAAGGGTCGTTGGTAATGCCGAAGCCCGCCCGGATCACGAAGGTGTTGGTGGCGCGGTAGGCCAAGCCGACGCGTGGCGCAAAAAGCTTTTTGCTGATTTCGATCCCGCAATCCGTGGGAACTGAACCCACGCCACAAACCAGCATCTTGCCGGTCTCTAAGTCGTACCGCTCAATGCCCCGGTCAGGCCGGGTCGGAACTGGAAAGTACTCCCACCGCATCCCATAGTCGAGGGTCAGCTTGGGGGTAATGTTCCACCGATCACGAGCATAAGCGCTGACGAGCCAGGCGCGGACATGGTACACATCCGGGACCTGGAGGGTTCTGGAGGCAAAGCTCGGCAAGCCCAGCAGGAAGGTGGCGAAGCTGTTGGCCCGTGAGGAGTCAGAGACTTTCGCACACGAGTTGCTTACGGAGTCCCACTCGAGGCAACTCAGCGTGAATCCCTCGGCGAAGTCAAACCCACCGCTCGCACCGTAGGCGTTGCCCAGGAACTCCGCTTGGGTGTGGTTGAGAGCGATGCGGTAGAGGTCCGTGCCAAAGCGAATGTTGTGCTTGCCCTTGATCCAGTTGAAATTCGCCACGTATTGGTACGCCGGGTCCTGG
>JALHUF010000216.1 GCA_022866195.1 Terriglobia bacterium | reverse complement strand
GACCGCGTTGCCATCGATCTGGGGTCCACGATTGCGACCACTATGACAGCCCAGGCGCACGCGCGGCTGGTCGCTCACCTGGGTCTGCCTGCCGAGCCTCCACCCGTCACCGTGGCAAGGCGCTCGTCCACCGTCATCCCACACGAAGCGATCTTGCGGCGCTTCGACGTAGACGCGCGTCCCCTTCTCCTCGGAGGCCCCGACGCTCACCCTGACCACAGCCTCTCCGAGAACGCCTTCCAGGATGAGTGGGACGTCACATGGACGAGTGCGAAGGGCGGACATTTCATCAACACGGACGGCCCTTTCTACCGCCTCGACGAACCTACCCTCCAGAACCTTGAGAAGTTCCCCTGGCCCGACCCGCAAGATCCCGGTCGCTATCGCGGACTGCGAGAGCGGGCACGGACGCTTCATGAGGAGACCGATTACGCCGTCATCCTGAGCCTTCCTGTGGGGCCCGTGCACCAGTGCCAGTTTGTCCGCGGCTACGGGGCGAGGCTCGAAGACCTCCTGCTTCACCCGGCCTTCGCCGAAGGCCTGCTGGCACGGATCGCGGAGATTTGGGTCAACATTGCTCATCGAGCCCTGGAGGAAGCGGGAGACTTCGTGGACGTGGTGATGTATGGCGACGACATCGCCATTCAGAAGACGACGCTCTTCCGCCCCGACCTCTATAGGAAACTGATAAAACCCCAGCACCGGAAAATGGCGGAGGCCGTCAGGCGGTACGGCAAACCCATCCTCTACCACTCCTGCGGCGCCGTTTACACCTTCGTGCCGGACCTGATTGAACTGGGGATTACTGCCCTGAATCCCGTCCAGGTTTCGGCGGCAGATATGGACCCCCGACGCCTCAAGCGGGAGTTCGGCCAGGATCTGACCTTCTGGGGAGGAATCGACACCCACAGGGTACTGCCGACCGGCACAACCGAAGAAGTCCGGCAGGAAGTGAAACGTCGGATCGCTGAGCTCGCAGCGGGAGGTGGTTACGTCCTCTGCGCCGTTCACAATATCCAGCCAGAAGTCCCGCCAGAAAACGTTGTCGCCATGTATGAGGCGGCACGGGAGTACGGCGGCTAGGTGGAGTGTCGGAGGAGGGATGCCCCGGCGACGCCGCGGCAAACACGCGTTCTTATTGATTTGGCAACGGGTTGGGGTTACACTCGCCGCAGGGTATTGTGCCTCGTAGCCGTCAGCGGATTCTGTCGGGCCAGCTGACCCGCGCCGGCTGGGGGCAAGCCCCGGCGGTTCTGAAACGGATGGAATTTCGCTTCCCGGAAGACGAACGCCTCGCGACGTGGAAGATTGCTTTCCTCCAGTATGTGATTGCGGCTACATTTCTGGTCTTGTTGATCGGGTACTGGAGGCTGCAAATCGGGCAGCATCGCCAGTATCTCGAACAGGCCGAACGCAACCGCATTCGCAACCTGCCCGTCATCGCCCCGCGCGGACGGATCCTCGACCGCGAAGGGCGCGTCCTGGCTGATAACTTCCCCGCTTTCAGTGTGTTGCTGATGCGGGAGAGTCCCGCCGCCCTCACCCCACCGCGCGTTCAGAGCATAGCTCGCGGCTTGCAGCTTGACCCAGCCGATTTGCAGCGCCTGGTGGAGCGCACGGCGAAATTGCCGCGCTTTCAGCCCGTGGTGCTCAAGCAATCCGCCCCGATGGAGGACATCGCCTTTGTGGAATCGCACCGCGTGGAGTATCCGGAGCTCGACCTCCTCCAGGTGCAGCAGCGCTCTTATCCCAAGCGCGCCATTGCGGCGGCGGTACTAGGCTACGTGGGCGAAGTCTCCGAGGAGATGATAGCCACGCCCAGCTCGCCTTACCGACCAGGGGACGTGGTGGGCAAGTCCGGTCTCGAGCGCTCATACAACTCGGTGCTGGCGGGCCGGGACGGCATGCGGCGGGTCATCGTCAATAGTCGCGGGCAGGAAATGGGCTCCATGACGACCATCAATGCCACGCCCGGCAACGATCTCCGGCTGACACTCGATCTCGATTTGCAGATGGCCGCCGAAGCAGGGCTCGGCGAACAGCCCGGCGCGGTGGTGGCCCTCAACCCGGGCACGGGGGAAATCCTGGCCATGGTCAGCCACCCCGCGTTCGATCCCAACGACTTTGCACGGCGCATCGACAGGGAGGCCTGGGACAGGCTGAATTCGGATCCTCAGAAGCCCTTGATGAATAAGGCGATCCAAGCGCACCTGGCGCCGGGCTCCGTCTTCAAGATCATTACGGGAACGGCAGCGCTTGAGACAGGCACGATTAAACCGGACTTCACGGTTAGTTGCCCGGGCGTCGTCACGATATACGGCCACACCTACCATGACTGGGTCTGGGAGAAGGGCAAAGGGCACGGCAGCGTTGATTTCCACCGCGCCATTGTAGTTTCCTGCGACGTGTACTTTTACACGCTGGGAAAACTCCTGGGCATCGAGAAAATTGCGTATTTTGCCAAGCGTTTGGGGCTGGGCTCCCGCACGGGCGTCGACTTGCCTGCCGAGGATCCCGGCCTCATCCCTTCCCCCGAATGGGTTCGCCGGGCTTTCAAACGGCAGTGGTGGGCAGGGGAGACCATCTCCGTCGCTATCGGGCAGGGAGCTGTGGCTGTCACGCCTCTGCAACTAGCCTATGCGATCGGTGGAATCGCTTCCGGAGGCCTCTTCCGCCGTCCGCACCTGGTCTTCAAAGACCAGCTTCTGGCGCTGGGCGTGGAACCCGAGCGGGAGACTGACCGGGAGTTCCCTTTGCGGGAAGAAACCGTGGATGCGGTGTCCAGGGGGATGTGGGGGGCTGTCAACGAGGGAGGAGGCACCGGAGCCAGGGCACACGATCCGGGCCTGGATATCGCCGGCAAGACCGGTACCGCCCAGGTGGTGAGCGACGAACTTCAGAAGTCGGCGCGCAAGGCAGAGTATAGGAACAATGCCTGGTTTGTGGGCTATGCGCCTAGTGCCAAACCAGAGATCGTCGTTTCCGTCTTGGTCATGCAGGGGGAACATTCCACCGTGGCGGTGCCCATAGCTCGCGACGTCATTAAGGCCTATTTCCAAAAGAAGGCTTGGAGAAGGCCTCCCGCGGGCCAGCTCCAGACGCAGGTGCGAGAGATGAGTCAGGTCTTGGGAACTACGCCCAGCGAAGCAGGCCCGGCGCCTCAAGACCGGTGAGTTAGGATCAAAGACAATGCGAAAGACGGTGCGCTTTCGGGATTGTGACTGGGTGCTCCTGGCCCTCGCCCTGGCGATTGCCGCCGTCGGCATCGCGGAGCTGTATAGCACGACCGCTCAGACTGCCCTGGCAGGTCAACTCAAGAGGCAGGTTTCCTGGGTGTTGCTGGGCCTGTTCATCTCGGTGGCGCTGAGCCGCGTGGACTACCATCTCGTCCTGGAGCAAGTCCCCTGGCTGTATGGCCTGACCGTGCTGGGATTGGGCGCCCTGCTCCTTTTCGGCCGGCCTATCGCCGGCACTAAGCGCTGGGTACCCATCGGGGGGCTGACTTTCCAGGTGTCAGAGATCGCTAAATTGGTTATAATACTGACTGTGGCGGCGTACTTCGCCGAAAGGCAAGGTAAGTACGTCTCCTGGAAGGATTTTGTTAAACTGGGGACCTTGGTTGGTCTGCCGGCGGTGCTGGTTGCCTTGGAACCTGGCCTCGGCAGCGCCCTGACTTTCTTCCCGATCGTGGCGGCGGGGTTTTTCCTGGCCGGGGTACGTGCGCGGCATCTGGCTGTGCTGGCCCTGCTGGGAGCGCTGATGTTGCCCGTGGGCTGGCATTTACTGAAGCCCTACCAGCGTGAACGGCTAACGAGCTACGTTCATCCCTCAAAAGACACCCAGGGCTCCAGTTACCAAGGGATTCAATCAAGGATTGCCATCGGATCAGGCGGCTTCTGGGGAAAAGGCATAAGGAATGGGACGCAAAGTCGGCTGGGGTTCGTCCCTGTTTCCCACGCTGACTTCATCTTTGCCGCCTTTGCCGAAGAACAAGGATTTGTTGGCACGCTCCTGGTTTTGCTGCTCTATCTCGCCTTGCTTCTGCGGCTGCTGGATGGAGCGCAGACGGCCGGTGATCGTGCCGGCGCTTTTCTACTTGTAGGTTTCGCGGCGGTTTTGTTCTTCCAAGTCGCCGTCAACATCGGGATGATGATCGGCTTCTTCCCGATTACGGGCATTCCGTTGCCTCTTATGAGCCAAGGGGGGTCATCGGCGTTGTTTACCTTCCTGGGTTTGGGGCTGGCGATGAGCGTCAACCTGCGGCGATTTGTGAATTAGGCAGAGCCCGCGCGCGAAAGACGGAAAGTGCCATCGTCAGCAGCGAATGCGGCGATGGAGGCGGATAGGGTGGGTCCGGACGACCGGCGAGAGCGAAAGGCGGCGTCGAAACCACCGAGGATTGAAGTGCTCGGGTCGCGCTGGAGTAAGCCCCGATGGTTCGGGGACGAGCGACCGGAGCGGGAACGCTGGAAGTTGATCTCCCGACTAGCGGGTATTGATCCTTCCCGCAGTTCCTGAAAAAGGAGTTCCCATGTCCAAGGAGTTGTTTATCTCATCGTCTCCGCACGAGACGAAGGTAGCGGTGTTGGAAGATGACCAGTTGGTCGAGGTGTGTTACGAACGCGACGTTGATGTAGGCCTGGTGGGCAGCATCTACAAAGGTCGGGTCAGCCGCGTCCTTCCGGGCATGCAGTCGGCCTTCGTGAATATCGGCCTCGAACGCGACGCCTTCCTCTATGTTTCGGACTTCTATGAAGACGAGGAGGAATACGACAAGGTGTTCTCGGAAGCCGAGGCTCGCGCCACACGCTTTGTAGAAGGCGCTCCGGCGGGACCCGGCGAAGCCCCGGCAGAGGAGACCACCGTGGCAGTTGCGACGGCTGCCGAGACCGTCGAGCCGGGAGTGTCCCCGCCCTGCCCAGTAGCACCCTCAGTCGGTGCGGCCGGAGCCCCTGCCGGCGCTCCCTCGGTGCCGGACAAGCCGGCGGGCGAGTCCGCCGAGTCGCGGCGGCATGAACCCCGTGGTCGACGCCCCCGCCGGCGGGGGCGCGAGTTTGGCGAACGCAAGTTTGCTGCCAAGCCTGAGTTACATGAACGGCCGACGGAACGCGCGCCGCACACGTTTGAGATCCTGCCCGGCGAGTCGCTCGCGAAGTACCGCGATGTGGCTTCTAGTTCCGCAGCGCCGGAGGTTTCGCCCACCGAGTCCGCTGCCTCCGAAACTGCCCAGGAACTGGCGGCTGTACACGAACCTAAGGCTCCGCCAAAGCCTGAGCTGTTTGTGGAAGCTGCTGCCCCGCTGACTCCCACTCCGCCCAGCCTGTCGACTGAGCCTGCACCTGCCGAGACCGCCAGTGCCCCCGCGGCTGCCGAAGTCGCGCCACAGCTGGAAGCCCCTGCGGAGCAGACCGCGACGCCCGAGGGCCAAGCTGGAGCAACTTCCGAACCGATTCCTGCTTTGTCCGAAGGCCCTGAAGAGCCGCGGCCCTCTGAGGTCGCCGAGCGCGGCGAGGCTGCCGCTAGCCTTGGGCAGACCGCTGCTGCCGACGCGCCGGTGGAATGGCCTGAGCTTGAGCCGCCAGCCCTGACTCCTGAGATCGGAGAATTCGCCGAGGATTTTGCGTCCGAGAGCGCTGATACGGCACCCGCAGAACCCCTTGCTCAAGCCGAAGAAAGTGCAGAGCTGATCGCTACTGCTCCACCCCCTGCGGCGGGAACACCCACTGAACCCACCGAGCAGAAGTACACCTTGCGTGAACCTTATCAGCGTCCACGCTTTGCCCCCCGCCGCCGCGGTCGCCGCGGCACGGGCCAGCTCGCTGCCCGCGCTGACAAGCATGAGCCTTCTCGACCGGGCAATCATCAGCCTGTCCAGATTGCCGACCTGCTCAAAGAAGGCCAGGAAATCCTGGTACAGATTGCCAAGGAGCCCCTCGGCACCAAGGGCGCCCGCATCACCTCGCACATTGCGCTGCCCGGCCGCTACCTGGTTTACATGCCCACCATCAATCACATCGGCGTGTCGCGGAAGATCACCTCCGAAGAAGAGCGCCTCCGCCTGCGCAACATCATCCTGGAGAACAAGGGCTCGCTGACGGGCGGATTTATCGTGCGCACGGCCGGAGGCGGGCGATCAGAAGACGAATTCAAGGCCGACCTGAAGTTTCTCTCCACCCTGTGGAGCGAGATCCGGGCGAAGGCGGAGCGGACCAAGGCGCCGGCGCTCCTGCACCACGACCTGGACTTGGTGCAGCGCATTATGCGCGACATGCTCTCGCCAGATTTCAAGATGGTGCGCGTGGATAACGAGGTCGAGTACGAACGCTCGCTGGAGTTTGTGAACCGCTGCCAGCCGTCGCTGGTGGGGCGCGTCAAGCTCTACACCCGCGACACGCCCATGTTCGAGGAGTTCGGCATCCAGGCGGAAGTGGACAAAGCCTTGAAGCCCAAGGTGTGGCTCAAATCGGGTGGGTACATCGTCATCAACCAGACCGAGGCGCTGGTGGCCATCGACGTGAACACCGGCAAGTTCGT
>JALHUF010000021.1 GCA_022866195.1 Terriglobia bacterium | reverse complement strand
TAGCGCACGCTCGCGGTGTGAGTCTGCGGCAGTTTGCCTGACCATCCACTCAAAAGCCGCAACGTTGCAGTGCGAACGTTGCGCTACATGCTGCGGCGGGGTTTGCCGGGCTCCCGATTAGATCGGGACAGGTTCCGCCCGGCGCTACATCTACGTTCTCAATGTCCGGGCGGGGTGCGGGCTGCGGCGTTCTTGGAAGCGCGGGAGTAGGCGAAAGAACTTGAGGGAGCGGCGGGCGTCTTCCTGGATCTGTGCCTTGAGGATAGCGGGGTTGTGGAACTTCATCTCGTCGCGCAGGCGATAGAGAAACTCGATCTCCATGCTGCTTTCCTTGACCTCGCCGATGAAGTTCAACAGGTGAGTCTCCACGCTTAGGCGATGGTTGCCGAAGGTGGGCTTGTGTCCCACGTTAGTGACGGAATCGTGGACCGCCTCTCCCAGCCGGGTGCGGGTTACATAGACGCCGATTTTGGGGATCTGTTCTTGCCCGGACGCCAGATTCAGGGTAGGCACCGTGTGCTTGTGGCCCACACCGAAGCCGGCAACGATGGGGCCAAAGACTGAAAAGGGACGCCCCAGGAGCCGCCCCGCGAGGCTGACGCAGCCCAGGGAGAGTAGTTCACGGATCCGGGTGCTCGAAACCCGTTCCCCACGCACCTCGATGGTTGGTAGGACCTCGAGTCGAAGCCTCTCCTGGCGGGCGATCTCGGCAAGAACTTCAACATCGCCTGACTGGCGGTAGCCAAAGCGAAAATGCGGTCCCACATGGACGGAGACGGCGTGCAAGCCCTCCCGCAGGGTCCTGCGCACGAACTCTAAGGGGGAGAGATGTGCCAGTTCCCGGTTGAAGGGCAGAACCACCAGGAGGTCAATCCCCAGATTCTCAATTAACCGCGCTTTGCGCTCCAGCGTGGTCACGAGCTTAGGCGCATGCTCGGGCGCCAGGAACTGGATGGGGTGAGGATCGAAAGTGACCGCGATGGCGGTGGCGCCCAGCGGCCGAGCCGTCTCCACCACCCTGCGCAGTAGCCGCTGATGGGCCAGGTGGACTCCGTCGAAGTTGCCAATGGTCACCACGCTCGGGCGCGGCGGCTTAGGAAGTTGCCGGAGATCGTGGATGATCCGCATGTTTTGCGAACCGAAAAGCGAAAATCGAAAAGCGAAAAGCCGGAGGCAGCGCGGCCTCGTGAAGCTGCGCCGCGCTAATCGACCGCTGACCTCTTCAATGCGAGTGTCGCCCGCAGATATCCATTGAGGACTTGAATCACCCGCAGAGCCATTTTCTCCAGGCGGTTTCCTTCCTCCTTAGGCAAGTAGCCTTCGTCTAGGCAGGTAGTCAGATGGTCCCTGATTTCATGTAGGGATCCGCGCGCTTGGCGGCAGTGCTGGGCATTCTCCTGGTAGCCAAACCTCCCATAACCTTCCGCGATGTTGGCAGTTACCGATGTAGCCGCGCGGCGAAGCTGTGATGCCAGAGCGAACTTTTCGACCTCCGGCAGGGTCTTGGCCACCTTGTAGATTTCCTTGCGGAGTTCCCGCGCAGCTTTCCACACATCGAGATCCTTGAAATCTCGAATTGGGATTCTCGTGCCTTCCTGCGGCATTAGCGTCCTCCTACCGTTTTTCGTTTTTCGCTTTTCGACTGCTCACTCGGTTACAAACTCTCCTTCCTACACGTCTATCGTAAGTCCATCATACGCCAGGTGCACGTGAGGGGGCAGCGTGGCGCTAGTTTCCTTATGTCCCAACTCGTGCGCGATGTGGGTGAAAAAAGCCTGCCGGGGCTTCAATCGTTCCACCAGTGCCAGTGATTCTTCCAGGCTTGAATGAGTGGGATGAGGTTTGTGCCGCAGCGCGTCCAGGATGAGGACCTCCAGGCCCTCCAGCAGCGCGAGCGAGGTTTCCGGGATGGTGCTGAAGTCGGTGACGTAGGCTGC
>JALHUF010000020.1 GCA_022866195.1 Terriglobia bacterium | reverse complement strand
CGGCGCGCTGGTCGCGCAGGTTCTGGTGCTCGTACCAGGTCCAATGCCACCACCAGTAGGGCTCCACGCCACCGCCGGACGGGTCTTGCGGGATGCTGCCGGTCACGGCCAGAGCCGGGTTCTGCGGCTCGAATCCGGCGGGCGCGTCTTGCGCGTGTCGCTGCCGGCGATTTCCATCACCACGTGCCTGTGGAAACCGTGAACGTTCGGGATTCTTCGCTATGCTCCTGCGGAGATCCTTCGCTTCGCTCAGGATGACACCTCGCGCACTGTCATGCTGAGCGGGCTGTGCCCCAGAGGCTACGGCCGCTGGGGCGAGCGAAGCATCGCGGACTGTGGACTCGGCAAATCGGAAGGAGGAATCGTGCTACGAATACTGAAGGGCATGTGGGTTTTCTGCTTGCTATTCCTGGCGTCGCCGCTTTCTCTGGCGGGCGCGGGATTGAAAGCCGGCGTGGCGAAAGTGGAAATTACGCCGCCCACCGGCCTGCGCATGTATGGGTTCTCCAACCGTAAAGGCGGTTCCACGGGGACTCTCGACCCACTGATGGCGCGGGTGCTGGTTCTTGAGGCAGGGGAAAAGCGGCTGGCCTTGGTGGTCCTTGACCTGGGCCGGCCGTTTGCGGAGGCGTGGATCCAGCGCCTGCGGGAGGATGCCAGGAAGACCAGCGGGATTTCTTACGTACTGCTCGCGGCCATTCACACGCATTCCGGGCCGGCCATTCGAGATGAATACCCTCCGAAGCAGTCGCCCGACTGGGAGACGGGCGTGCTGGAAAAGGTGGAGAAAGCCATCGCGGAGGCATGCCAGCACCTCGCTGAAGCGCGCCTCGGCACCGGTTACGGAAGCGTGGACATCGGCCACAACCGGCTGCGCCTGGAGCCCGATGGGACGATTTTCTGGTTCGAGCGCAATAACACGATGGTGCCCACGTCACCGGTGGACCCCACGGTTTCGGTCCTCCGCGTGGACACGGCGGCGGGGGAACCCCTGGCGATCCTCGTCAACTACGCTTGCCACCCGGTGGTGTTTGGCTCGGACAACCTGCAGTACTCCGCCGACTACCCGGGCGTGATGAGCAGAACCGTAGAGCAGGCATTTGCGGGTAAGCCGCTGTGCATGTTTGTGCAGGGTGCGCCGGGCGATATCAATCCCTATTACGCCGTCCATCCGCTCGGGCAGGATGCAGTGAAGATGCGAGACTGGACCGGAGAGCGTCTGGGCGGGGAAGCCGCCCGCGTGGCGAAAAGCATCGAAACGGCGGCCTCGGACGCGACGCTGGATTTCGCCGAGGACCTGCTGGAGTTTCGCCCGCGCTGGAATATGGAGAAATTTCGAGAAGCGGTGCGCGCCTCGTGGGGGCCGGAGGCCGCCGAGTCGTTCGAACGGCGCCGGGGCGCAATGCCCCGGCTGCCTGTGGCCACCGTCCTGATCAACAAGCGGATTGCCCTGATGACTGTGCCGGGCGAAGCCTTTGTCCAGCACCAGATGGCGTGGCGGCAGCGCTGCCCCGTGCGGGACGCCTTCTTCCTCGGCTATGCCAACGGTGACTACGGTTATTTCCCCACCATCCGCGCCGCCTCCCTGGGCGGCTACGGTGCGGCCAACACTGCCACTTGGGTCGAGGTGGGCGCCGGCGAGCGCATGGTCGACCACGCGATTGTCAAAGTGTACGAGATGCTGGGCCAGCTGACCGACACGCCTGAGGACTTGAAGAAGTAGCGCAAGGCTTACTCCTCCACTCTGACCCAGGGCTTGCGCCCTGGGCTACGTTATTTCGCCCCTTACGGGGCTGCGCCAGCCCCGCCCTCCTGTGTTATGCTCTGGGCAAGATGGAATCCTGTAGCGCCGCTCTATGAGCGCCGAGATTCGACGACACACGCGAAGCCTGCGGCAACAAAGGCTTTCGTTTGACGCGAGGCCTTCGGCCTCGCAGCAACGTT
>JALHUF010000019.1 GCA_022866195.1 Terriglobia bacterium | reverse complement strand
TGCCGTTGAAGGTCAACAGCGGCGGCGTCATGCCGATCATTTTCGCGGTTTCGATCCTGACTTTTCCCCAGACGATTGGGCTGTTCGGGAATGTAAAGACTAATGTCGTGATACGTTGGTTTCTGGAGAAGTTTGCCTGGGGCGAACCTTTGTACACCGCATCCTACGTAATCCTGATTATGTTCTTCGCGCATTTCTATCTCTCTATCGTCTACAACCCTGACGAGGTTGCGGACAACGTGCGCAAGCAGGGGGGATTTATCCCCGGCATCCGGCCGGGTAAACGCACCGCGGATCAGCTCGACGATGTGCTCACCAAGATCACCTGGGTGGGCGGGGTGTACTTGGCTCTTGTCGCTTTGATTCCGGAGATCATGCTGGCGGGCCTGCGGCTGCACCACCTGCCGGCGTGGCTGGGCGCGGCCTGGTTTGACGAGCATCTTCCTACCTGGCTGCTCAGCGGGCTCAACATCAACTTCTATTTCGGCGGCACCTCCCTGCTGATTGTGGTGGGTGTCGCCATGGACACGGTCAATCAGGTGAACGCCCAATTGATCATGCGACACTACGAAGGATTTATGCGCAAGGGCCGTCTGCGAGGCCGGCGAGCCGCGTCCTGACGAGCGGGAACGAGGAAGTTATGAAAACACGCGCCTTGATCTTCTTGGGAGCCCCGGGGGCTGGGAAGGGAACGCAAGCACGCGAAGTGGCAAAGGAGTACCACATCCCGCAGATTTCGACGGGCGACATTCTGCGTGACTCGGTCAAGAAAGGGACGCCGCTGGGCTTGGCAGCCAAAGTGAAAATGGAAGCGGGCCAACTGGTTCCGGACGAAGTGGTTTGCGGCATCGTGGAAGAGCGGATCAGCGAGCCGGATTGCTGCCAGGGCTTTATCCTGGACGGCTTTCCGCGCACCTTGCCCCAGGCCGAGTTCGTGGACCGCATGCTGGAAGCGAAAGGGCGAGGCAGCCCGCGGGTCATTAATATCCAGGTTGACCAGGACGTGCTGATGAAACGCCTGACGGGCCGCCGCACCTGCGCGGTCTGCGGAGAGATTTATAATGTCTATTTTGGCCCCCCCAAGCAGGAGGGAGTCTGCGACAAGGACGGGGGGAAACTGCTGCAGCGGGCCGACGACAACGAGGACACAATTCGGCAGCGGCTGGTCGCCTACGAGAACCAGACCCGTCCGCTTATCGACTATTACCGGCGGAAGAATTTGCTGCACGACGTGGACGGCAACCGCGATCCGGAGCCTATTGCCCAAGAGCTCTGCCAGCATCTGAAGGCCGCATGAGCATCGACTGCAAGTCTCCGGCGGAAATCGAGAAACTACGCCGCAGTGGTCGGCTGGTGAGAGGGCTTCTGGAAGAAATACGCCAGCGGGTTCGGCCGGGAGTGACCACCCTCGAGCTCGAGCGGTACGTCGAGAAAAGGTTGGGAGAGTTAGGGGCCAAGTCAGCGTTCAAGGGGTATCGCGGTTATCCCTGTTGCCTGTGTACCTCGGTGAACGAGCAGATCGTGCACGGCATCCCCTCCGAGCGGCGCCTGCAAGAGGGTGATATCCTAAGCTTGGACCTGGGGGTGATTCTGGACGGGTATTATGGCGATTCGGCGATCACCGTGCCCGTGGGACAGATTTCCGAGCCTGTCCAGAGGCTGCTGCGCGTCACTGAGGAAGCCCTGGAGCTGGCGATCGACAAGGCGCGCGTCGGCAACCGCCTAGGAGACATTTCCGCCACCGTGCAGGCGCATGCGGAGAAGAACCGGTTCTCGGTGGTGCGAGAGTTTGTGGGACATGGGATCGGCCGCGGGCTCCATGAGGAACCGCAGATTCCCAATTTCGGCATGCCGGGCCACGGGGCGGTCCTGAAGGAGGGAATGGTTCTGGCCATCGAGCCCATGGTCAACTCGGGTGATTCTAGCGCGCGAGTCTTGGACGACCATTGGACGGCTGTAACTGCGGATGGCGGCTATTCCGCCCACTTTGAGCACATGGTCGCCGTCACCCGTAACGGGCCGGATGGGTTAACGCGATTGTAGATTGTAGTCCGCCGGGGCTGCTGCCGGCGAGGGGCGGGCCTGCGGACGAGAGGATTGTCGGGCAGTGTATGGGTAAGGAAGACGCGATCGAAGTTATAGCCACGGTGATTGAGCCTCTGCCGAACGCGATGTTTCGGGTCGAGTTGGATAACAAGCACCGGGTCTTGGCGCACATCTCGGGAAAGATGCGCAAGAACTTCATCCGCATTCTTCCCGGC
>JALHUF010000215.1 GCA_022866195.1 Terriglobia bacterium | reverse complement strand
CTCTTCCACAAGACTCGCGTGCATTTTGTGGGCATTGAGTTCACCACGCCGGGCGGCCGGCGCTCTGGCCTATTGCTCCAAGCCCACAAGAATACCTACCGCGCCGTCCTGATGGCGCTGCGCGGCGCCACGGGAGCGCCAATTGCTGTAGCCCAGGAAGACCGCAGACATGTGCCGACGGGAGTGGAGACGGTGACCGCTGAGGGGTCGGAAAAGACTCCGCTGAGTCCGGAGGCCGACAGGGCCATCTTTCTGCCGGGATCGTCAGAGGCTACGTCTCGGGCGAGACCTCAGCCTGCCTCCCAAGCGGCCGCAACCGCCCCTTCCGAACTGAGTGTCGTGCAGGTCAAGTCCACCCCAGAAGGCGCTGACATCACCGTGGACGGAAAATATGTGGGCAGCACACCCTCTAGCTTGCGCTTGCCCTCCGGCGATCACCAAATCTCCGTCGAGAAGGCGGGCTTCAAGCTCTGGCAACGCACCCTGACCGTGCATCCCGGCGGCAACATCACTATCGACGGGACACTGGAAAAACTCCCGTAGCGCCAGCTCTGGATGTCTCCGTGAGGACTGGCTGCCGTGTCTTTCCTTCTTCGCGCCTGCACCCGTCGGGCATATTCATGCCCGAGCGACTTTGCCCCACGGCTGAGCGCGCGCGATGTATAATTCGGGCTTCTGCATTCCTTGTGGGACCCGGAGAGAGGCCGGCACGCGAACCGGGGCCCGAGGAGGGGTATGAGCCGAACTGCGCAAATGATTCTCCGCATCTGCCTGATCATCCTCTTGACTTTTGTTGCCTGCCTGATCTTCCCGCGGCGGACAACCGAAGCCCAAGAGGCGCCCCAGGGCGGGAATGCCCGGCCGAAGCCTGCCGCGGGGCAAGCAGCGAAGGAAGGTGCCGGATTGAGGCCTGCCTCTCCGCCAGCGGCGCGGAAGGCCGCTAGTGCCGCCACAGCAGATATCCAGACCCTGCGCAACGTGGGCAAAGCGTATTACGAGCAAGGGAAGTACGTGGAGGCGACTGGAGAATTTCAAAAGGTCATCGCCTCCGGGCGCGCGCTCGCCACGGATCATCTGAACCTTGGCTTGGCCCTGATGCAGGCCAACAAGCTCGATGAGGCGCTGGGCCCCCTTACCACGGCCAAGCAAATGGATCCCAAGCTCGTAGCGGCCGATTACAGCCTGGGGATTCTCTATAAGCGCGAACTCCGCTATCCGGATGCCGAGGCGGCCCTCAAGCGGGTTATCGAGGCCGACCCACGCGATCCGGCGGCGTGGTTCAACCTGGGCACCGTGTATTTTGCCCAGAGAAAACTTGAGGACGCGCTCCAGGCCCATCAACACGTGGTGGAGATGGGCTTCGGGCGCGGGCAGAACTTCTACGTGGCCTCGCTCTTTCACAGTTTCACCACTCTGGTACGCCTGAAACGCCAGCCGGAAGCGCAGAAGTTCCTGAAGATCCACGAAAAGATGCGGGACGCTGTCCCGGGCATCTCGCTCCAGAATCCGGCGCTGGAGGGCGGCAAGTACGGCGCGATTGTAGTGCCTCCGTCCCCGACGACCGTCGTGGCGCGGAGGCCAGCCGCCGAGAAGGTGACTTTTCTCGACATCACAGCGAAGCTCGGGGTGACATCGAGCGCATCCAGCCCCGCGGCGGCCCCCGAGGTGCCGCAAGAAATCAAGGCGAGTGATTACTCGGCGGAGTTCGCGCGGCGCAGCCTCGTGCCGCGCTTCGGACCCTCCTTGGTCCTCGGGGACTACGACAACGATGGGCGCCCTGATCTCTACGTGGTTGACCCCGCAGGCAGCAATCGCCTTTATCACAACAATGGCGACGGGACGTTCACGGACGTGACTGCGAAGGCCGGGTTGAGCGGTCCCGGCGGCAGCCTGTCCGCCACCTTTGCCGATTACATGAACAGCGGCCATCCGGGGCTGTTCGTTGTGGGCGTGGGGGGAGTGCGGCTGTATCGCAACGCCGGCGATGGCACGTTTGTCGATGAAACCGAGAAGGCAAGGCTCGGCGGCCAGCCCGGCGAGCTTGCTACGCGCGCCGTGCTCTTCGACGCGGACAATGATGGATTTCTCGATCTCCTGGTCACGGTGTACACCGACTTGAACGCGCCGCCTGCTAAGCCGTCCTTCACCTTCCCCGATGACTTTCCCGGCGCCGCGAGCCGTTTCTACCGCAACAACGGCGACGGCACGTTTACCGACGCCACGACCTCCTCAGGTATTACTGGCGTCGGGCGCACGCGCACGGCTGTCTTAGGTGACTTCGACAACGACGGCTACACCGACGTGCTCCTGGTCCGCGAGGACGCGCCGCCGGCCCTCTACCTGGGGCGGGGCGAGTGTAAGTTCGTGGACCGCACGGCAGAGGCGGGCGCCCTCCGCAAATCTGCCGCGCTGGACGCTCAGGTTGTCGATTTAAATCACGATGGCAACTTCGACCTGGCCTTGTGGTCGGCGACCGGCTACCAGGTGCTGCTCAATCGCGGCGGCGGAAGGTTCTCAGTTGTCGCGGGCCTGCCGGCCATTGTGCCTCCCAAGGAACCCTTCGCTTTTCGGGGGACCGTGGCAGACCTGAATGGCGATAGCTTTGATGATCTGCTGGCCGTCGATGCCAGCGGCAAGTGGCACTGGATCGCCAACCGCGCCGGGCGGTTCCAGGAAGCGGGTCTCAGCCTGCCCTGGAGCAAGGGCGAACTTGTTGCCGCGGTCGCGCCCACGTGGCTGAGCAGCCCGGGCAAGCTGAACCTCGTCGCTCTCGCGCGCAGCGGCCAAGTGACGGCTTTCGAGAAAGAGGGACCCCCGGCACGCTGGCTCGAAGTGAAGATGAACGGCTTCAAGAGCAACATGCTGGGCATTGGCAGTATCGTCGAACTCAAGGCAGGGAACTTCTACCACAAGGTCATCGTCACTGGGGATCGCGTGCGCGTCTATACGGGCGACCTCCCGCGGCTGGATGTGGTGCGCGTGACTTGGCCCAACGCCGTGGTACAGAACTGGGTGAACGTCGCCACCAACAAGCCTATCGAGGTGCGGGAATCGGAGCGGCTGGCCAGTTCCTGCCCGTTGCTTTACGGGTGGGATGGCGAGCGGTACGTCTTCCTGACAGATGTGTTGGGCGTGGCTCCGTTGGGCGAACTCTTGCCGGATGGCAGCCGGATCAAGCCTTACCCTGAGGAGTTGGTACGTCTGCCCGACGGCCTGCGCGACCAGGACGGCAAGTACGTGTTCCAGCTCACCGACGAGTTGCGGGAGGTTGATTACTTCGACCAGGTGCGGCTATTCGCGGTGGACCATCCGGCAACCGAGGAGATTTATGCCAACGAGATCTTCTCTTCGTCTCCGTCGGGGCCGACTCTCCACGCGGTGCGCCAGAGACACTTCCCCGTCTCGGCCGTGGACGACCGCGGCAACGACGTCCTGCCATTGCTCCGCGAAGTGGACGGCCGTTATCCCACCGACTTTCGGCGGCACCGAATCCTGGGCCTGGCAGACGTCCACAGCCTGACGCTCGATCTCGGCGCGGCGGCAGCGGCGGAGCCGCTGACGTTGTGGCTGAGGGGATGGGTCTTCTGGACGGACTCGAATGCCTCGCGAGCCCTGATGTCGAATTCGCAACTGCAATTGGTGCCCCCTTATCTCCAGGTGCGCGAGGCGCAGGGGAATTGGGTCACGGTGATTCCCGACATGGGCTTGCCGAGTGGCACTAACCGCACGATGCGGGTCGACCTATCTGGCAAGTTTCTCTCCGCGGAGCGTCAGGTGCGCATTGTAACCAACTTCTGCGTTTACTGGGACCAGGTCTTCTTCACCGCCGAGGAGGCAGCGGCGCCTGCGCCCGTCGAGCTGTCGCTGGTTTCCGCCGACTTGCACTATCGCGGCTTCTCCACGCCCGTCAGCGACCCGGCGCACCTGAGGCCGGATTACTTCGACTACGCGAACGTCCTGGCGGAAGCCCCTTGGAACCCCATGTTCGGAAACTACACTCGCTACGGAAACACGCAGGAACTGGTGAGCCACGCGGACGACCGCCAGGTGGTGATGGCCACGGGAGACGAATTAACCGTGAAGTTCGACGCCCGCGGGCTCCCTGCGCTGAGGCCGGGATGGAAACGGACCTTCTTCCTTTACGCGCATGGCTGGGCCAAGGACGGCGAGCCCAACACGGCGTACTCCCGGACCGTCGAGCCGCTGCCTTTCCGTCAGATGTCCAATTATCCCTACGGGCCGGGCGAGCGCTTCCCGAACAGCCCCGAGCACCAGCGGTACTTGCGCGAGTATCAGACGCGACCGCGCTACGTGCTGATTCCGCCGCTGTCTCCCGCCGTTCAATAGTAGCGTGAGGAAGTTTATTGTCTTGCTGCTTCCAAGGGAGGAGAGAGAAGCGGAACAGCAGGGAAGAGGCCCCTATTTCTTCCGCCTGCTTCTGGTGGGCTGGGTAGGTCCCCACTTCCAACCCCAGAACTCGGCGGAGAACGCCTGGAACTCGCTGATGCCTTGCTCGGAAACGTAGAACTTGTTCTCTCCGCCTTGGCCCGTCACAGTAATAACGTGGGTCATGTGGATTCCCGAGCCGGCGAAATCGTCGTCGAGAGCTCCTGGCCGGGCCATTGCGCCCGAGGTCGCACCCAGCGCTGACCGGGGGATGGAGAAATTATCCACGCGTGCGTCGTTTCCCGCGCTACCTTCATACTGCAATCCCTGGGCTGTCAGCTTGAGGTAACCCCAGCACCCGCGGCTGGCAAACTTGGGGAACGGAAACCTGCCTACACTCTTCACTCCGTGGTAGTGCATGGCACGTAAGCTGATGCTCCGGAGGCTCTCCGCGGCGCGGCGAAATTCTTCTCGTCCGGGGAAGAGGCTGATCAAGCGGGTGTAAATATCCAGTGCCCGCTTTCGGTCGTTGCCTTCCAGAGCGCGGCGGGCCAGCTCCTCGCAGGCCGCAGTGGCCCGGATTTCTAATTCCTTGGCCGCCGTATTCGTCGGATCTGCTTGCAGCACTTGGCGGGCAAGCTCAATGGCGTTTTCTCCCGGGG
>JALHUF010000214.1 GCA_022866195.1 Terriglobia bacterium | reverse complement strand
GGCATGAGGATGGCGGTGGCATCCGGATACTCAAGCAGGACCACGGCATCGTCCTCGACCGCGTTGTGCTGGTCGGTTTTGAGCTTAAGGGATGCAGCATAGACGCGCGTCGGGCGACCCTTCACCCACAGGGCCCAATCCGCACCGTAGCAGCCGAAATCCATGAGCGCCCCGGCGCCGTTCTTTACGGGATCATAGAGCCAATCGCCAAAATACTTGGAGACACCGATTTCCTTGGGCCCCTCGTGGCCGAACTGGACAATCATTTTCTGCGCCGGCCCTAATTCGCCCGCCTGGATGCGCGCGTAGGCGTCCTGGGTCGGCGCCGCCCAGGCGTTCCAATAATTCACCATCAGCTTGATGCCTGCCGCGCGCGCCAGGCGCTCCATCTCGCGGGCATCGGCAGCGGTTGCGGCCATGGGTTTTTCGGTGAAGTAGTGGATCTTGCGTTTGGCACACTCGCGCAGGATGGCGAGGTGCTGATTGTTGGCCGTGGTGACGACCACCGCCTCCGGCTTCAGCTCGTCGAGCATCTGGATGTAGTCGGCATAGAACTTCACGCCTGCGGGCACCTCGGCCTTCGCCTTGTCGCGGAGTTCTGCGTGGGGGTCAGCCACCCCGACCAGTTCCGCCTCGGGCTCCTGGGCAATTGTCTTCATCAATCCCCACACGTGGTCGTGGTCCAGGCCGACGATCACCAATCGCATCTTGTTTCCTGCGACCGCCCAGGGCAGGCAAGTAAGCATCAGAACGCCGAGGAAAAGAGCAAATCGCTGTCTCAGCATGTCTCTACCTTTCCCAAGCAAGACTGTCGGGCTTGCGCATTGTACAGTGGCTCGACGTTTGAGGCTAGCGAGCGTACAGAGGCAGTCGTCTGCGAAGCGAGTGGCATTCGAACTTCAGGCCAAGGCTGCGCCTATAGCTGGCATCACTCTGATCAGGAAGTCGTGCACGCGCTCGAAGCCCAGCCCGAAGATGAACCACACCGGCGCGTATTCGAGCGTGATGATGCCCCGAATGTTACCGGGGAAATTGGAGTAGTCCCAAGGGCACTTGCCCGTAAGCTGGCGCAGCAACCAGCCAACACTGAATTCCACCAGCCAGATTCCAAGTAGATAGACTAGGCCACGCCACATCCAGAAATACGGGCGCAGGAAGTCATGCATGGGCTCGCCGATGGGAGCGAGCAGACCGTAAATGGGAAACATCCAGAGGTAGGTGTGCCCCACCAGGCGCCAGTCGCGCTGCTTTCCCCAGGCCTTTTCCGTGACCGCCGTCCACACTACTTCCCAGCACCAGCCGAGCAAGCCGTAGATGCAGAAACGAATCAGCATTGGAGGGAATTGTACCGGAAGGAGTCAGAAGACAGAAGTCAGGAGTCTGAAGCCACCCGAAGTCCCAGGCCATGTGGATACAAGACCACGGGCGGGGAGGATGCGAGGCGAAAGCCGCCGGGGCGCCCGGGAGCCTCAAGAAGCAAGGTCTGCACTACCCAGGGGCGACCAATAACGTCCCATGATTTGTACAATGACGGGAACGGGGATTGCGTGGCACCATGATGCTTGCCGAATAAACTGCTACAATTATTGAGGTACTTTGGAGGAGAAGAACTAATGAATCGCAAGGAATTCTTGCAGAAATCATTCCAGTCGAGTTTAGGTTGCTGCGCTTTCTGGGCATTGAACCAGGACACGCCGGCCAATGCTTCCCCTTGTCCCGCCGAGGATTCTCAGGCGCAATTCGAAAAGGAATTCGTCCAGAACTGGCTCTCCGACTTGCTCGATACGATGGACACGGTCCTGGATCGAGAAGCCCAGGTCAAACTGATGGAGGGTTGCGGCCGCGGGTGCTTCCGGCGCTTCAAACTCAAGCAGGACATTGCCCAGCAGGGAAAAGGCGATGTGCAGAAGCTCATCGAGGCCTATAAGAAAAACTTCGAAATCTGGCAGGAGGGAAATCTAGTCCACATTCGCTATGGAGAGGTCTCGAACCGATGCTATTGTCCGGCGGCTAATTATCGTCCCGCCAAGCCCCACGATGTCCATTGCGAGTGTACGCGCACGACGCACCAGGCGATTTTCGAAACGGCCCTGAGCCGTCCCTTCAAGGTGGATATCGTGGAAACCCTGCGCCGCGGCGGTAAGACCTGCCACTTTATTGTGCACCTGAGTTGAGCACGTAGCGCAGGGCTGGTCTTCTAGCCTTGCGGCATTTCGAGCGCGAGGCGCACCACCCCTTGCTCCCCTCCT
>JALHUF010000213.1 GCA_022866195.1 Terriglobia bacterium | reverse complement strand
AGGGCAGGGCGAGCCCGTTCGGCACGTTGCAGGCTGCGCAACCAGGGAAGGGAACGTCACAAATCACGCGAAGCTTCAGATGGCCGAAGTTGGGAACAACAAGGCGCGAAAATCGGTCAAAACCGGCTACGAAGACGTCAGTAAAGGCAAGACGAGCCCACAGGATAATGAAATTCAAAGAGTCTGCAAAACCTTTATACGTGGGTTCGATTCCCACCCGCGCCTCCAACCTCTATCTTCAACCTGGCGACGAGAGGCCAGGTCCGGTACTCCATTCCGGCCAAGATTCAGCCACCGGCGAGTTCCCCACCGTCCGCCTCGCCTAGGCGGCAGCAACCCGAACACTCAAGGCGTAGCGGCGCTCCCACCAAAGAATGAGGTATCCAAAGAGGAGCGATTGGACCGCCACCTCCGGCAGGTGCACCAGGAAGAGTTCGACGCGCGGATCGGCCATATAAACGCAGGCTTCGATGAACCCGGAAATGCCGGCAATCGAGCCCACCAGCAGCATCAGCGAAGCGAGGACGAGGCCGCCCCAGCGGCCCATCTCCAACAGAGCCCGGCGCAGCGGGTACAACGCCACCGCATAGATGAAGCCGCGCAGGATTTGCGCCGGGAGCAGCCAGCGTTGGACGAACTCTCCGGTGGGATCATTCAGCCCCGGCACTTTTTCCGACCCGACCCAATATTTCTGCGCCACCAGCCAATACGAGATTCCTCCCACCACCATGTACGTCACGATGTGCACGCTCGTCAGGCGCACGGCGAACCCTAGGAACGACCACACGGATTTTGCTACTCTGCCCATGAGTGGGACCTCCTGAAGCACACTAAATCTCCTGACTATCCAGCCAGGAGAAAAGTTGCGGCGAGGAAATCGCCGCGCGCCGAGGTAAACGAAGGGCCGACCTAGCGTCCGGTCCAGGCTTGATTGGCGGGAACATAGGCCACGCCGTAAACACTTTCTCCGGAGCCCGGCAACTCCTTGGCGTACATGATTCGGGCCGCGGCAAAGATATTGGCGCCCCCGGGAGAGTACGGAAGCGCCGCCTCAATCATCCAACCCTCGGCGTAATGCCGGCGGCTCTTGAAGCGAAAGCCGCCGCGCGATACGTTCTCGGTCACCACCACCTCCTCGCCGTACTGCGGGTCGCGGATGCACACGTTGACCTTCAGATCCAGGCGCACGTGCTTGCGGTCGTTCTTAGTGCGCAGGGGCGGAGAAGGGAGAAGCTCCGGGGCGGGCTTCGCCTCCGCGGGCAGCTCTTCGCCCGGTTGGAGGGTCGTTTCTTTCCAGACGCTAGTGTCTGCGCATTTCTTGCAGTGGCGCGAGAGGTAATGATTCGCATCCAGGACTTCGGCCTCGAACTCGTGCAGGCAAACCAACTCGCGCGTGTGGCAGCGGACGCATTCCATCAACACCCGCCCCACCGCGGCCTCAGCTTCTCCTGCCCCCGGAAACTCGATCCCCCACAGGTCAATCTCCGGGTTCAAGAGCTCCACACCGTAACAGAAGGCGCCCTCGGGGCTGGTTCCAATCTGCCCCACGACGCGGGCGTCTGACTCCCGTCCCGTGGCGTGGCAACGGATGTTGATGTCCTGGTCAGGAACCAGCTTGCGCTGTAAACAGATCTTTGCTCCCTGCCGGCCCAGCACGATCGTGTGGGACTGCTCCAGGAACACGTCACCCATGCAGTCGGTTCCCGTGACCAGAATCGGGAGTTCGAGAGTAACGCGTTCGCTGCCCCGCGGTGCATGAGTCTCCATGAGACACCACCCTCCAACGGGAAGTTCGGTTTTGCCTGCCAGAGCGCGTCACCAGAAACGCTCCCTCGTGGTGGGCTAGCCCCAGAGCAAAGCCTCTTCGTCCCACCCCGGCACGTCCCCGGCGGCGCCCTCGCAGCGGGTCCGCGACCACCCTTACTACCTGGATACGATTCCCCTCCCGTCCTAGTGTCGGGACATACCATAACTCGCCCTCCCGCACCTGGCAAGGGCATCTCCCCACAAGCCATTCCCGGTGGCTGCAAACCCGCAGCCGCCGCGCGCCCCGCCGCTCGATTCGCACGCCCGTAGGTGATCCGCGGGCTGCACGCCGTGGCTGCGCAGTGTGCCTGCCACGATCTATTATATGCGCTCGCGGCTGCGGCGTTTCGCTACTCATGCAGTTAATAGCTATCGCTATAGTATGCTCTTCGCGTGCTTGGCGAGGGTTGCCAACGACCCGCCCTCCGGCATAAACTGAAGAGCGGTTCTAATGTCCCTACGTTCCGGAGAAAGCGTATGGTGGCCGAAAAGCGGCGCTCCGACCGTCTGATGCTGACCATTCCTTTGGAGGTTCGCGGAGTTGACGCGAAGGGCAACCCCTTTAGGGACGAAGCGCGCACGATTACCCTCAACCGGCATGGGGCGAGGGTTCAAATCACGCGCCCGCTGCGCATCGGTCAAACCATTGTGATGATGAACCTCGTGGGCCGACGTGAAACCGAGTTCCGCGTGGTGGGGCCCGTCTCCCCCATCACCGAACAGGGGGCGAGTGGGGCGTGGAGTGTGTGGATCTGAAGGAGAACATTTGGGGAATCCAGTTTCCCCCCGCGCCGGAGACGGAGGACGCGGACTCGAAAGCACTGCTGGAATGCCGGAATTGCCATGCCGTGGCCCTGATGCGGCTGTCGCTGGTGGAAGTGGAAGTCTTGGAGACCTCGGGCATCCTTTCGCGGCCCTGCCTGACGTGTGAGGAGGTCACGTCGTGGGGATACGCAGAAAAGGTAGTGGCGATGGAACCCCCTGGCGAGGCTGCCACGGCAGCGAAAGAGCCGCCCGCCGCCAAGGGCGCCGAGCAGCGGCGGCACCACCGCGTCTCCCTGCAACTTCCGGTCTTGATTCGTGACTATTATGGGGGCGTCGAAATCACGAAGAGCGAGAACATCTCTAAAGGCGGATTCTGCTTCGTCAGCGAAAAGAACTACCACCTGGGCGACGGGGTGCTGGTCGTCTGCCCTTACAACCCCTCCAGCCAAAATATCGAAATGCGCGCCAAGATCGTGCGCCTGCGGGCGGTGGAGGGAACCAACCGCAAGGTTTACGGCGTGCGCTACGACTCGCAAAGCGCATAGTGCCCTGCTTGCCCTTCCTCTCCCTGGCTCGCTGCCCTAGAGCACATAATCTCGCAAGGCTTCCCTGCCGGGGTTGAGGCGGAGATTCGATTTGCGCCGGGGCCTGCTGAAGGTCAGGCGGCGCTAGCCACTGCCTTGTCCTTCGAGAAACAGTGCGCGGCTATCTGCTCCATCTCGCGCGCCGTGGTGGCATGCTCGGGATAGTTGACCACCTGAATCTCCGCCGTGAAACGACTGCTGACACCCGCGACGTCTATCAACCCTTCACGCAGGCGATCCGCGACGCGCTGACCATCAGGGCCACGCACGCCGGGCAGCACGACAGCAAAAACCCCAGGCTGAAAAAGGAAAATCGAGTCCTCCCCACGCAACTTGCGGATCAGCGCCTTGGCCACGTCGCCCTGCGCCGCAGCCGCCGCCTCCGGCCCGGCAACCTCGCGCACAAGCCGCAGAACCACCAGCAACAGCGAGAGCGGTTGCTGGGTGTTGGCCGCGCGCCGAAATTCCATCGCCAGCCGGTCCTGAAAATGGCTGAACCCGGGCAAAGAACCCAGCAGATCCGTGCTGGCCTGCTGCACGATGCGGACCTTCAGTTGTTGCTCTTCCGCCAACTGCTTGCGCAGTCGGCGAATGACCAGTTGCCGGTCGAGCAGGTAGACTTCCAGCAGAAAACAGAGGATGCAGAAGCCCACAAAGCTGCGGCGGAGAATGACCCCGCCCGGCCCCTCGGAGGTGGCGAAGACCGTCGGGTACATCAGTAAGGCCATGCCGGCCGTCAGAATGAAGATGCTCACCATGGCTAGCATCCACAATTGCCAGTCGCGGTCCTCAAGCGTCGCGGCATCAATCCTGTCAAACATCCGCATGGTCCAGACCCTCCCGGAAGCCGACTCCTCCCCTTGCCATGGCCCCCTTGTTTCTATCGGACGAAGCGGTGGGACACCTTAAGAGATTCCACGCCTGAGGACATGATTGTGGCAACGGGCCGACTCCGCATACAATCCACCTTTGGCCTGGGCCCTGGATTGGTCGCCAGCCACCCCGGCTCGGAGAGGAGGAGCAAGCGATGATCTCGTCTGTCCGCAAGGCATGGCTACCACAAGGGCTCGCCCTTTGCACCTTCCTGCTAGGAATGCCCCTCGGCACTCCGGCCCGACGGGCGCCGGAACTCCCCAACGCGCCTTCCGCCCCCGCAGCGGACACCAGCCTGCCCACGCCGGCAGCACAATTACCGGAGTCTCAGCCCGCGGAGGAGACCGCGTTGCCCCCCGCTCTCACCCGCAAGCAAAAGAAAGAGCTCCTCAAGCAGAATTTCGAGAAGATGAAACGCGACGCCGACGAGCTGGCCACGCTCGCCAAAGCCCTCCAGGAGGAACTCGCCAAGTCCAACGAGAATGTCCTCTCCTTCCAGGTCGTGACTAAAGCGGAAAAGATTGAGAAGTTGGCCAAGCGCATCAAGAGCACCGCGCGCGGGTTCTAGGCAGAAGGCAGGAGGCAGAAGTCAGGAGTCAGCGGCCCTTCCGGCTCACTTTCAACTTCTAACTTTCGACTTTCAACTTTCGACTCCCTCAAATAAACAACGGCGCGAGCACCAGCGTGATCGTCGAGAGCATTTTGATGAGCACGTGCAAGGACGGCCCGGCGGTGTCCTTGAACGGGTCGCCGACCGTATCGCCCACCACGGCGGCCTTGTGCGCCTCGGAGCGCTTCCCGCCGAGCTGGCCGGTTTCAATCCACTTCTTGGCGTTGTCCCAGGCGCCGCCGCCGTTATTCATGAGCGTGGCGAGCAGAATCCCGCTGATGGTGCCCACCATCAGCAGCGCCGCCACTGACTCCGCGCCGATGCCCCGGCCGAAGGTTCCCTGGAAGTAGCGGAAGGAGAAGCCCACGGCGGCGGGCATGCCGATAGCGAGCAAGCCCGGCACGACCATCGCCTTGAGCGAGCCGATGGTGACGATATCCACGCAGGTGCCATAATCGGGCTTCGCGGTGCCCGCCATGATGCCGGGATTCTCACGGAACTGCCGCCGTACTTCCTCGATGACGCAGAAGGCCGCCCGGCCCACCGCCTTGATGGCGAAGGAGCTGAAGAGGAAGACCAGCATCGCGCCCAGCAGCGCCGCGACGAAGACCGGCACCTTGCCGATGTCCACCGTACCCAGATAGCCGGGGAGCAATTCTTTCACGCGATCGATGTAGGCATTGAAGAGCAGGAAGGCGGCGAGCGCCGCGCTGCCGATGGCGTAGCCCTTGGTCAAGGCTTTGGTGGTGTTGCCGACAGCATCCAGGCGGTCGGTCTTGACGCGCACTTCCACCGGCGCCTTCGACATCTCGATGATGCCGCCGGCGTTGTCGGTGATGGGCCCGAAGGTGTCCATGGCCAGGATGTACGCGGCGGTCGAGAGCATACCCATGGTGGCAATGGCGGTGCCGTAGATGCCGCCCTCGGCCCGACCGCCCACGGCCAGATAACCGAAGTAGTAACTCACGAGGAGCGCGCCGGAAATCACCAGCACCGGAATCGCGGTGCACTCCAGCGCCACGGCAAAGCCCGTGATTATGTTCGTGGCCGGGCCGGTCCTCGAGGCCTCGGCGATGGAGCGCACCGGCCGGTACTTGTACTCGGTATAATATTGGGTAATCCACACAAAGGCATAACTCGTCAGAATACCGACGACGCCCGCCCCAAACAGCCACAGGTTGTTGCCGAGCATGATGCGCACGGCCACGTAGAAGCCCACCATGGCCAGGATGGTGGTGACCAGATAGCCGATGTTCAGGGCGCGCATGGGGTCCTTGTCCTCGTCGGTGCGCACCACCAGAATGCCGACAATGCTGGCAATCAGACCGAAAGCACGAGCCATCAGGGGAAACAGGATGCCCAGCAGGCCGAATTCGGTGTAGAGCGTCACGCCGATAATCATGGCGCCGATGTTTTCCGCCGCCGTGGACTCGAACAGGTCGGCGCCACGGCCCGCGCAGTCGCCTACGTTGTCACCCACCAGGTCGGCAATCACCGCGGGATTGCGCGGGTCGTCTTCGGGAATGCCCGCTTCGACCTTCCCCACCAGGTCGGCGCCGACGTCGGCGGCCTTGGTGTATATCCCGCCGCCGAGCTGGGCAAAGAGCGCTACGAGGCTCGCCCCAAAACCGAAGCCGACAATCTCCGCCGGGACGTGCTGCGGGTCAGTGAGCCCACCATAGGCCCAGAAAAGTCCGCCGACGCCGAGCAACGACAAAGACACCACGCTCAGGCCGGAAACCGCACCGCCGCGCAGCGCCAGTTGCAGCGCTCGGTTCAAGCTGGTGCGCGAGGCACTGGCCACCCGGATGTTGGCTCGGATCGAGACGAACATGCCGATGAAGCCCGCGAGACCTGAGCAAACGGCTCCCGTCAGGAAGCCTGCCGTCGTCTTCCAAGCCAGGGCGTGCTCGCCGCGGAGCATGTAAAGCCCAAAGATAATCAGCGCCCCCAGGCCCGCCATCATGTAGATGGTCTTGTATTGGCGGCGGAGAAAGGCTTCCGCGCCTTCCTTGATGGCGCTGGCGATGACCTGCATCTCTGCGGTGCCCGTGTCAGCCTTGAGCACTTGACGGGCAAGAAGTAAGGCAACAATCAGAGAAAACACACTAATAAGAAGAATAACAGGAAGGTAAAGGTACATTGAATCTCCTCCGCACCAATCTCGCTTTCGTACCCCCGAGGCGGGTTAGGTCGGGTGCGCCGACATAAAGTCTTCGGGAGGGCTTGCAGACGCGTTCTCGTTAAGCAAGCCCTTATAACACACGCCAAAAATGGGCGTCAAGGCAAGAACGGGGGGAACTGTAGCGGCGACATCCTCGTCGTCGCTGGCCGGTAGGGGAACTGTAGCGGCGGTCTGCGCCCGCCGGTTCTTCCTCATGCCAAAGCCGGCGCTCATAGAGCGCCGCTACAGCGCTCAATCCGCACTCTTCACGCACACTCTGGAGGGTTTGGAGGAAGCGTTCGAAGCTGAGGCCCGGCGGCGCGAACTGCGGGCACCGCACGGCGCATGGGCGTTCTGTTTCACAACCGTTTCCCTTTGGCGGGTTGGCCGGAAAGCAAGAAAGTCTTGGGGAATTTGCCTTCGCCGCAAATCTTGAACGAACCGAAGTCCTTATACCATTCGCCTTCGGGCGCCTCCGGTTCGGATTCGCGCCAAAGCTTCAGCTTGTAGAGATCCTCGGCAGTGATCGTCCGTTCGCGGAGACGCTCAAAGAGATGGTCGCGCAAGGCCGGTGGAAGGTTCGTCCACTGTATCTTGGGCATCTATTCGCCGAAAGTCATCCGCGCCAGTTCTTTCTTGAGCCTTGCGCGTTCGGCAGGATCGGTCGACTCGGCCAACCGGCCAGCCAGCGCATAGAAGCGCTGCCTTTCCCGCTCTTTCGCTTCCATGCCCGTTTCGATCAGGCTAACTAGCACCCGATTGGCACTCGTCCGCTGGCTTTTGGCCAGCGACCTGACGCGCTTGGCCAGCCGCGCCGGCAGTGAAACACTCTGGCGAAGTGATTTGCTGGTTGCTCCCATGCCTTCACTATACACCAAAACGCACCACTTTGCACCAGGGCGACACCGCAAGGTATAATGGTAGCTACGGTTGATTCGGTCTTTGAATCGACCGTGGATTCGTGGGCTCGGAAAGGCCCACGGTTGGAAAATCACCAATCGCGGCTACCCGCTGCAAGGTCTGGAAGTTCAAAATGGACATTCCGAGCCAATTCGCCGGTCCCGTTCCATTGCGGGCACCGGATAACTAGCGTATCGTCGCCTCTTGGGGTATCGCTCGATGACCAGGGGCAGTAAGGGAAAAGGCTTAGCGGGCCCGATCAGCTTCATCATTGCAAGCTTTTGGCTTTGCATGGGGGAGGCGGCCCAGGATCAGACGCCGACCGGCACGGGCGGTGGGTCCGTCACCCCTCAGGTTCCTGCCGTCACGCTGAAGTCTCCGCGATCGGTGGCCGTGGACGGCAAGGGCAATCTGTTTGTCGCCGCCCAGTTCGATAATCGAGTTCTCAAGCTGGACGCCCGAGGGCAATTGACTGTCATCGTGGGGACGGGAAAGAAAGGGTTCGGAGGCGATGGTGGCCCTGCGGTTCGCGCCTTGCTATCCAACCCGAGCGGACTTGCCGCGGATCCTTCAGGTAACCTCTTCATCGCCGATTGGGACAACAACCGCATCCGCCGGGTGGACGCGAAGACCGGAACGATCTCGACCGTGGCTGGCAACGGAAAGCGCGGGTTCGACGGTGACGGTGGCCCTGCAACTCAGGCGAGCTTGTCTCGCCCCGCGGGCGTGGAGACAGACCAATTCGGCAATCTCTTCATTGCTGATACGTGGAACCATCGCGTGCGCCGAGTGGACGCGGCCACCGGAATCATTACCACAGTGGCCGGCAATGGAAGCCGCGAGTATGCGGGCGACGGTGGCCCGGCTATCGATGCTGGCCTGGGGCTGTTCCCTGACATCGCCCTGGATAAACTCGGAAATCTTTTCATCGCCGATAACAACAATCGGCGAGTCCGCAGGATTGACGCCACAACGCACATCATTACCACGGTGGCTGGCGACGGGGGTCTCTGCTATCGGGGGGACGGAAGTCTCGCCAAGAGCACAGGCTTGCTCAATCCCTCGGCAGTCGCTTTTGATGCCGATTACAATCTCTTCATCGCTGCCGGTTCTTGGAACACCATCCACCGCGTGGACTCGGCCACCGGCATTATGACCACGGTGGCGGGCAACCGGCTCAGGCGACTTGCCGGCGACGGCGGCCCAGCAATCCAGGCCAGTCTGGCCGTCCCGACGGGCATCGCCCTCGACTCCGCGGGGAACCTCTACATCGCTGATTTCTCCAACCATCGCGTGCGCCGCGTTGATGTCGATACGGGCGTGATAACCACGGTCGTCGGAGATGAGAATCCCGGATTCTCCGGCGATCTCGTGGCCACTGACGACGAAATGAAGCCATTTGCGCCGTTCTTCGTCGAGTTCAGCGAATGCCTCAACAGGTTCACAATCCTCAAGCAGCATAAAATCAGCCCGGAGTACGCTGTCACCGTGGTCGAGGGATCCGCTGCACGTGAAGACGTTCTCTGCCGGGGAGAAAAGATCGACTATTCAAAGCGGGCGGCTGATGGAATCTTCATCGTGAGTGGCGCCGGGAAGGAACTTTCTCTTGTTCTTGACGTCTTCCGTGGCCCATGGGGAACGGGATTGAAGATTCTGGAAGCTGATGAGCGCACTTTGACTGTCTCCAAGCAGGATGAAACGTACGGGGGCGAGTCCGAGCGTGTGAAGTACTTCTACGATCTGACCTCAAAGAAGTTGACCAATAAGGTCAGCTACCATGCGATGAACGTTTACTCGGTGGTCGAATTCCAGGGCACTCTGTTTTTCGTTGGCAGCGCCGACCGGGAAAGCTCAATCCTCACGAAGATTGACCGCGATGCTAAAGGAGCCGTTACGGGCACGCGAATCCTCAAGGAAATCGGAGGCGAGAAGATCTCTCCCGTGCTGGGTGTCAGAGAGAACCGTCAGAAACTGGTTTTGTTGAGCGAGCAAAGCGATTATGTTCTTTCTGGAAACACCTGGAGCGTGGTTCCGAGGCCGGCGCAAGATTCCTACCACCTCAAGCCCTACACGGAAGTGATACCAAGATTCAGTTCGATGCGAACGCGTGAGGACATAACCAAGCTGGGGGAGCATACAATTGAGTTGCCTGCTTCCGAAATCCCGACCGAGCGGTTCCTCGTGTGTGGATACCCTCTCTGCGACACGACGATGAATCCGGATGCCATCCCAGGTATCTATGAAGTACGCGTCGGAGATACGCTGTTCCACGCCCTGCCCCAGCCAGACTACGATACCTTTTGGCATTACCGGCCCGTTCGGGTCTCCCACGGGTATACGCGGGAGCAGACCAAGATTGAGGAGGGGATAGGTCCCTTCCAACTGGTCGGCGACAAGGTATGGTTCGGGATGAGTTTCTACGATGGCGAAGGAACAACAGGCGTGGGAGGGCTGGGGCACTTCAACATTTCAACCAAGCAATTCCATGTTCGCTACTATCCGGAAATGGCCGATTGGTCCGCTTCCGCCATTTTGGTCGAAGACCGTTACATTTGGCTCGGGTTATTCCGTCGGCCTGAGGGTGCCCCCTATTCCGGCGGGCTTGCCCGGTTCGACCGAAAGCATGGCGCGTTTCGCGTCATCGCCATCCCCGCGATTGTAAACAAGATCCTAAGGGTCGGAGAAGTTTTGTACCTCGCCACCACGGAGGGGATTTACTTCATCCGCGGCGATAAACTCACCCATCTCGATTTCGTCCTGGATGTCAACGGCACGTATTCATTAGAGGCAAAGGAATCTTCCCTCGTGAATAGCACCAAAATCCAGAACGCCCTTGTGCGGAGATTCACTTCAACCTCCGCGCCCCCAGTTGAGTACTGATTTTCCACATATGTCTTTTCAGGGGACTTGAAGAACCCCAGCCGACTGATTCGCGGCTTTTGGCGACCGCTTGTAGCCCGCCAGAAGTCGCTCGAGCTTTTCCTGGATGCGGCGGATGGTGAAGCCGGCTAAATCGTGGAAACGGTCCAATATCTTGCGGATTCGATTTAAGATGACCGGGAAGAGCCGCAGCTCACCGCCACGGCGGGCGGGAGCTGCGCTACAAATAGTAGGGGCGCGCCCGCGTGCGCGCCCTGGTTCATGTCGGCTGCTTCTGAGGGGCGGACACAGAGGTCCGCCCCTACGCCCCCCTT